>NZ_JAESMI010000110.1:0-42905 GCF_017893095.1 Staphylococcus sp. GDX8P80P
CATAAGCGCGATATCTCTCCTTTTATTTAGTTTGGTCACTTAATATTATAGAGATATTTGCGCTCTTTTTGTATAAAAAATGCGGTTAATGAAACAATCAATTTGTTTCATCAACCGCATTTCTCTTAGAACCTAAATAATAGACTTCAGGTGCATCATCTTTAAATATATTTAACTCAAATGATTTATATCCTGTAACATACACAGTTTTCATTTGTGCGACATCACCCTTCAATAGTTTGATAAATATAATTTAAATCGTAATTGACTGCTTTTACCTTTTCAGTAAACAACTTTTTACTCGTTCTATGAAAATGACAGTCGACAGATAATTCTTTATAAGACTTGATAAGTAAATCAAATTTGTTGGCGTTCATATAATTTAGTTGAATAATCTGTGGTTTTAATTTGATTAGGCTTTCTAATTTAGCATCTATCATTTGCGTGTATGGAAAAACCACATTGTAAAAATCATAATCATTTTGTGAAACTTTCACGTTATTAAAGCGTTCTTCAATTGTTTCTAGTTCATTGAGTAAGTCATTTATTGTTTTTGTATCCATGAAGACGCCCTCCTTATATCCAATTTAATTTATCATAATTTAAACCGACCGTCATTTAATTGATAGCTTCATTAATAGGATAAATACATTGAAATATTGTTTTACCAGATAAATAACGTTAAAATGAAGAAGATTAATAATGAAGTCACTCATGAGTATAAGTACTTATTTGTTTATGCTTCATTATTATCTATCCTAGTTTGAAATTACAATTCGTAATCACTTAAGGATACCATTTAGAATTGGTTGGTATTAGTGTTACATATCCACTATTAAATGTATTCAAACTTGTGTGGTGAATCTAATGAATTACCCTAATGGGAAACCTTTTAAGGGAAATACGACTAAGGTCGGAAGAAATGGCAAATCGAATTCTAGTAATATAGAATATGGTGGCCGTGGTATGACTCTTGAAAAAGATATTGAACGTTCTAACGATTATTATTTAAACCATGGCAAAGCGGTTATACATAAAAAACCGACACCGGTTCAAATCGTTAATGTTCATTATCCGAAGCGAAGTAAAGCAGTTATTAATGAAGCTTACTTTCGTACACCTTCAACTACGGATTATAATGGCGTGTATAATGGTCATTATATTGATTTTGAAGCAAAGGAGACTAAGAATAAAACTTCTTTTCCTTTGAATAATATTCATGATCATCAAGTAGAACATATGAAAAAAGCATTTCTTCAGAAAGGAATTGTATTTTTAATTATAAGATTTAAAATACTTGATGAAGTATATCTATTGCCATTTTCCAAATTCCAAAAATTTTGGGAAAGATATAAAAATGAAATAAAAAAATCAATAACAGTTGAAGAAATAAGAAAAAATAGTTACTATATTCCTTATCAGTATCAACCAAGATTAAATTACCTCAATGCAGTTGATAAGTTGATATTAGATGAAAGTGAGGACCGCGTATGACGGAAAATAAAGGATCTTCTCAACCTAAAAATGGTAAAAATGGGAAGTCCAAAGCAAAAAAGAATAAGAATGTGAAAAGAACGATTATTAAGATTATTGGCTTTTTATTAATCGCCTTTATCGTTTTAGTTCTACTAGGCATTTTATTATTTGCGTACTATGCATGGAAAGCACCTGCATTTACCGAATCTAAATTACAAGATCCTAAACCGGCAGAAATTTACGACAAAAATGGTGACTTGGTTAAAAAATTAGATAATGGCGCAAGACGAGAACATGTTGAATTAAAAGATGTTCCTAAAAATATGAGAAATGCCGTGCTAGCAACTGAAGATAATCGATTCTATGAACATGGTGCAATTGACTATAAACGTTTATTTGGTGCTATTGGTAAAAACTTAACTGGTGGATTTGGTTCACAAGGTGCATCTACCTTAACGCAACAAGTAGTTAAGCGAGCATTTCTAAGTGAAGAGAAATCTATCGGACGTAAAGCCCAAGAAGCTTACCTATCTTATCGTCTAGAGCAAGAGTACAGTAAAGATGAAATTTTTGAAATGTATTTAAATAAAATTTATTACTCAGACGGTGTATACGGTATTAAAGCTGCAGCTAAATATTACTTCGATAAAGATTTGAAAGATTTAAATCTTGCTGAAGAAGCATATTTAGCAGGTTTACCACAGGTGCCTAACCTTTATAATATTTACGATAATCCTAAACAGGCAGAAAATCGTAAGAACACTGTACTATACTTAATGCATTATCATAATAGAATTTCTGATAAAGAATATAATGATGCTAAGAAAATTAACTTAAAAGCTAATTTAGTAGATCGTACAGCTAAGGAACGTCAAATTGGCACAGATGATTCTGATTCTGAATACGATTCATATGTAAACTTTGTTAAATCTGAATTGATGAACAACAAAGAATTCAAGGATAAAAACTTGGCTGATGTTCTTCAAAGTGGAATCAAAATTTACACTAATATGGATAAAGATGTTCAACAAACATTACAAAATCGTATAGATAATGGTAATTACTACAAAAATGATGACCAACGAGTTGGTTCAACAATTCTTGATAGTAAAACGGGTGGTCTAGTTGCAATCTCTGGAGGACGAAACTTCAAAGACGCTGTAGATAATAATGCTGCAACAGATGCACACTTAACTGGTTCATCATTGAAACCATTCTTATCTTATGGTCCAGCAATCGAAAATATGCAATGGGCTACAAATCACGCAATTCAAGATGAATCTAGTTATTCAATTGATGGCGGTACATTCCAAAACTATGATGGAAGTGGTCATGGAACTGTAACTGCGTATGATGCACTAAGACAAAGTTTCAATATCCCAGCACTTAAAACTTGGCAACAAGTGAATGCACAAGCTGGTGACAATGCAGTTAAGAAATTTGCATCAAAAGTTGGATTAGATTATCAAAGTGATATTGGTCCTTCTGAAGTACTTGGTGGTGGCGCTTCTGAGTTCTCACCTACTCAATTAGCATCTGCATTCGCAGCAATTGCTAATGGTGGTACTTATAATAACGCGCATTCGATTCAGAAAGTTGTAACAGCTGACGATGATACAATTGAGTTTGATCATACGAGTCATAAAGCGATGGAAGACTACACAGCTTACATGTTAGCTGAAATGCTCACAGGTACATTTAAAGCCTATGGTTCAGCTTATGGACACGGCGTTTCAGGCGTTACAATGGGTGCTAAAACTGGTACAAGTACTTATGGTACTGAAATTAACCAACAATATAACCTACCTGATAACGCTGCGAAAGACGTTTGGATTAATGGCTTTACACCTAAATACACGATGTCTATCTGGATGGGCTTCAGTGAAATTAAAGAAGGTGGCGTTAACTCATTCTTAGGTCACACAGAACAAGAATATCCACAATTCTTATATGAAGATGTCATGTCAGATATATCTTCTAGTAATGATGGTGACTTTGAAAAAACAGATTCAGTTAACGGTTCTAGTCCTGATAATTTATCAGTTAGTGGTCATCCTGATAACAACACGACTAATCGTGAAGTTAACGGAAGCAGTGGCTCAAGTACATCAACTAACGCTAACAGTTCAAATAGCAGTAATAGTAACAATAGTAGTAATACTAATTCAGGAAATACGAATAACAATTCATCAACACAAAGTTCAAATAGTTTCGGAAGTACCCTTTCAAACATTTTTAATTTAAATAGTATTTTCGACTTTAAAAAAGCTTCATAGTGTTTTTGAAGTGTTAAATATTTAAATGAAAGACTGGGACATCATTCCTAGTAAAATAGCCAGTAAATGAGTTTTTGATAAATTCATTTACTGGCTTCTTTATTTTATAATAATTAGTACTGTTGGAGTGCTTGCCCAACTTATTTTGCTTGTAAAATTTCTTAATGAAATGCTTTTTGTTAAGGCCCGGCCGCAAGAATGACTAGAACTGAGAACGTTTATTTTAAGAGCCTTTTCAGAAGAGCGTATTGCAAGAAATTGAAATCATTAAACTGTAACCCTATTTTGTGATCTTTATCTATAAATAACGGCTCAATCTCAACGGCTATTATCTTAATTTTAGTCCTAACGCTTCCTTCTAATTTGATACGAAGCATTCATTTTAATTAACTCACTTTTTAGCGTCTTCATTTGACTATAGCCCATAAAATGATACTTTCTAGCTAACATATACTGATAGCGTTCCTCAAAGTTCATAGGTACCACTGGATATTGATCTAATAATTTGAAATCAATCGTCTCAATTTCATTTATCTCTTTAAAGAATTGAATGATTAAGTCAAAATATTTATCAATAACCTTTTTAGCTTCATTTGAGTTTAATCTGCGCTGATTAGCAAATTCATCAAGTTGTTCTTCAATTTCTATAAAATCCTGTTTATTAATCATTTAATCAAGCTTCCTAAATTATTATTTTGTTTGTGCTTTCATACGTTTTTGCCCTTCTCTACAATCATCTAGTAAAGGACAAATGTCACACTTAGGCTTTCTGGCTAAGCAATGATAACGACCAAAGAAAATAAGTTGGTGATGACTTTTACTCCATCTTTCCCTAGGAATAATACTACATAATCGCTCTTCCACTTGGGTAACATTATCTTTCCATCTATTGATACCAAGTCGCTTAGAAACACGCTCAACATGTGTATCAACTGCTAATGAAGGTTCGTCAAATGCTACGCTCATTACAACATTTGCTGTTTTGCGTCCAACACCCGCTAAACTTTCTAGCGCTTTATGCGTATTAGGAATGTCACCATTAAATTGGTCGATAAGTGACTGACATAGCTTTTGTATGTTTTTAGCTTTATTACGATACAAACCAATGGAACGTATGTCATTTTGCAATTCTTCGATATCAACGTTTAAATAATCTTGAGGCGTTTTATATTTCTGAAAAAGTGTACGTGTCACCTTATTCACTAAGTTGTCTGTACACTGTGCAGATAATAATACCGCAATCGTTAATTCAAAAGCATTATCATGTTTAAGTTCACATTCTGCATCTGGAAACATTTCAGCTATGACGTCTATCATTTCAAGTGCTTTCTTTTTACTTATCATCTAATTTCTCCCCATTTAACCAATCAAACTTTGGTATATGTTTAACCGTATGTGTCATAGTTGGTTTGTTAAATTGTTCTCTAATTTTCTTAGATTCTTCAGTCGTCGTTACGTTGTTCTTTTTCCAGTTCAATAAAATACGGTCAACATATTTAAAGCTAAGCTTGTCATGGCTATATGCTTCATCTAATGCAGCTCGTATTAAAGCAAAATCATGTTGGTCTACATCAATCCATTGATTAAGCGTTTCGATTTCATAAGGAGAAATAGGTCTAGCAAACAAAGTTTCAATGTATTGAAACAAATCTTTGAAATCTTGCTGCGTTTGATTCGTTTTTTGATTTGTTTGTTCCTGAGATAAAATAGTACTTAATTTCTCAAAAAAGCCATCCAAATCCATATATTCAGTAAATTTACCTTCTTCATCCTTCTTCACTTGAAGTTGTAACAAATCTTTTTGAATTAAATGTTGAATAATACTAGTAATTTCCCTTGGCTCCATGTTTGACCCTAATTTTAATTCATCGACGGATGGTTGCTTATTTGATGATTCAGAGGCGTAAATCAATTTAATTAAAATGATTAAATCTTTTTCAGATAGTCCTAATTCACTATAATGATCAAATAATTCTCTTCTAATGACAACAGGACGTTTTTTAAGTTGAAATTTATTCAAATTGATATTCCTCCCTCTTTAAAGTTGAAAAAGCGTCCAGTCAAACTGCTGACTGGACGAGTAAATAACTGTGTATGAAAAGTAATCATAAAACCTATGGATATAAACGATTTAATAATCGTGGGAATGGTGCAGTTTCTCTTACGTGTTCTACACCTGAAATCCAAGCAACTGTTCTTTCTAAGCCCAATCCAAATCCACTATGTGGCACACTACCATAACGACGTAAATCTAAATAATAATTGTAACTTTCTGCGTCCAAATGATGTTCATCAATACGTTGTTCTAATAATTCTAAATCATTAATACGTTCAGAACCGCCGATGATTTCACCATAACCTTCTGGTGCAATTAAATCAGCACAGAGTACAGTGTCTTCATTATCTGGATTTGGTTGCATATAGAATGGCTTAATTTTAGTTGGATAATTTGTAATAAATACAGGTAAATCATAATGATTTGCAATTGCAGTTTCATGTGGTGCACCAAAATCTTCGCCCCACTCGATATCGTCGAAACCTTCTTCTTTTAAGAATTTAATTGCGTCATCATACGAAATTCTTGGGAATGGTGTTGATACCTTTTCAAGTTTACTTGTATCTCTATCCAATGCTTTAAGGTCTAATTGACAATTTTTAAGTACAGATTGAACGACATGTGTTACGTATTGTTCTTGTACTTCTAAACTTTCAGCATGATTAGTAAATGCCATTTCTGGTTCAATCATCCAAAATTCAATTAAATGGCGTCTTGTTTTAGATTTCTCTGCTCTAAAAGTTGGACCAAATGAGAATACGCGACCATGAGCCATTGCAGCTGCTTCCATATATAATTGGCCACTTTGAGAGAGGAAAGCATCTTCATCAAAGTATTTCGTATGGAATAGTTCACTTGTGCCCTCTGGCGCACTTGCTGTTAAAATTGGTGGATCAATCTTAGTAAATCCATTCTCATTGAAGAATTCATATGTTGCTCTAATAATTTCATTTCTAATTTTCATAACAGCATGTTGTTTTTTAGAACGTAACCATAAATGACGGTGATCCATTAAAAATTCAGTACCGTGATTTTTAGGTGTAATTGGATAATCATGTGCTTCGTGTATAACTTCGATTGATTTCACTTGCATTTCATATCCTAAATCTGAGCGGTTATCTTCAGTAATAACTCCAGTCACATAAAGTGATGATTCTTGTGTGATTTCTTTTGCAAGTTGGAAAGTTTCTTCATCCACTTCTGATTTAACTACCACGCCTTGCATGAAGCCACTACCATCACGTAATTGTAAAAAGGCAATCTTGCCACTTGAACGTTTATTCGTTAACCAAGCACCAATAGTCACTTCTTGGTTAAGGTGTTGTTTAGCTTGTTTAATCGTTGTTTTCATAACTAATCTCCTAATTGTCATTCTATATAGTCAATACTTATTTATTTTAACAAAATAAATTGTGAAGTTCTAGCATGTGACGATGTTGTTTAATCGTTTAATCCTATTAGTTATTGTTTCTTATCAATATTTTGCTGGATTTTTGTAATGAGTTTACCAAACTGTTTGATATCCCCTTTTTTCTGTTTATAATTTTCTAGAGTTTGAGCAAAAAAGTTCTTATAGTTACTGCTAATTAAACGGTCATCAAATGAAACAATAAGTCCTTGATCATCCTCATTTCGAATTAATCGACCGAGTCCCTGTCTAAAACGTGTAACTGCATCAGGTAATACATAGTCTTTAAAGGTAGACTCAAACTCTGAATCCATGAGCCAATGTTTTGTATTATATTTATTCATAAATGGTAGTTTGGCAATCATGACACATTTAATACCATTTGATTGATAATCAAAGCCTTCAAAAAAGGTCGACGTACCAAGCAATATCGTTCTATCGAAACTATTAAATTGTTGAACGATTTTATAATTTTGATTTTGCTGCTGTGTGAGCACAACATAGTCCTCAAATGCAGGTAGTTCATTTAATAACTCTTGAACCATATGCATCATGCGATAACTTGTAAATAATACTAAACATTTCGACTGCGTGATTGTAACATATTCCTGTATATAATCGACAATAGATGCTACATAATCATCGATATTTTTGAAGTTATAAGCACTAACATCGCTAGGAATATACACATTCGTATTCATACGATTTGATAATGTCGATGGAACTTGATAAGTGTTAAATTGCACATCCTCTTTGAACCAATTTTTGAAGGCATCGAACTTATGATTAAAAGTTAATGTCCCTGAAATAAAGGTTAAAGAGTTAAATTTATCTAAGACACGTGTTGTAAGAATATCTCGGACAGCGTAATCTTTAACAATTAATTTAATTGTTGATTTCTGAGTCAAATTTCTAATAGATAAATAAGCTGTATGATGATCTTTAAGGCTTTGTTCTATGTTTCGATAAGTATCGTTAATATATAGCAGTTGTTTACGTAAAGTCTTAATCGTTTTATGCGTCATGCCATTAAATATTTCTAATGTTTTATTTATTTTATCAACAATTAAATGTAAATCTTTAAGAATCTGTGTTGAATCAAATTCAAATACATAGTGGTGTCGATGAATGTCATCATCGTGAACGTCCGAATTTTGAATGATTTCAAATATATGATTGAATAAACGCTCATTTAAATCGTGTATTTCTGAGATGTTGATCTTCAGTCCAAATACATCAATTGGTGGAATATCTAAACGTTCTAATATACGTTGTTGTTCAAGATGATCGATTGCTTTCAACAATTTTTCATTTTCATTCTTCCCTATTAAGCCAAGTTGATATTTTAAATCTGAGTAATCAAGTTCATTTGTAACTTGATTTAATGCATAATCAGGCAAGCGATGGGCCTCATCAATGATACAATCATCGAACAGTTGGTATATTGAGTTCTCTTGATCTGAATGTATAAGATGTGCATGATTAGTGATGCCGATTTGGATGTGTTGTGCATTTCGTTTGATGTAATTGTAATAATGAATATCATGTCTAACGGGCACATAGGTTTCAACTTTTTGATCAAAATACATTTTTTGACCACCTTTAAGATTTAAATCTTGAATATCCCCTGTTTCAGTTTCGATAATCCATGTCAATAATTGCATTTTTAAAATATTAACTTCATAGTTAGTAGTTTCATCTTTTAATATTTGACTAATTAGACCAAGTGAAATATATTCTGTTTTACTTTTAATAAGTGTTGCATTAATTTTAAAATTTAGCGCTTGATTTAAACTAGGTATGTCTTTTAATAAAAGTTGATTCTGTAATAATTTAGTATTGGTTGAAATCATGACATGACGTCCTGTTTCAATATTATACATTAGCGCTGCTAATAGATATGCTAATGACTTCCCACTACCTAAAGGTGCTTCTATCATTGCTTTATCGTTGTGCATCAATTGTTCTAATATAATTTCAGATAAATATAATTGTTGAGGACGATATGTAAGATTGAGTGCTTTAACTGCATCGCGATACAGATCTTTAAGTGATCCATTAAATTTAGTTTTTGGTGCTTTTAAATCCACTTGCTTTTTATAAATAATTTGTTCAAATTGTCCAAGCGTATTATCTAAAGGTAATGATGGATGCTGACGAACCATTTCAAACAAGATATTATATAAATCATATTTTAAATTTTTACTTAAATAATAGAGTTGTTTTAACGTATCTATTGGAAGTTGTTCGAATTTTTGAAAGGCTTTAATCATTAATAATGCAGTTGTTGTAGCATCCTCATCAGCTCTATGTGCATTATCTAAAGGTATATTATGAGACTCCGCTAATTCACTAAGTTGATAACTTTTATCTGTTGGATAAGCAATTTTAAATAACTCTAATGTATCGATGACTTTTTTAGGTTTGAAATGTATATTACAATTTTTAAAAGCCTTCTTAATAAAATTCAAGTCAAAATCTACATTATGCGCCACAAATACACAATCTTTTAGTTGTTGATAAATATCTTTTGCGATTTCATGAAAATAAGGGGCTTGTTCTAACATTGTATCTTCAATTGAGGTCAATGCTTGGATGAATGGTGGAATTTCCAAATCAGTACGAATCATAGAATGATAAGTCCCAGATATTTTATTATTACTTACAAAGGTTATACCAATTTGTATAATTTCATCATAATCAAGTTGATTGCCAGTTGTTTCTAAGTCGACAACTGCATAACTTGTGTGTCCCATAACTAACTCTCCTTATCTTCTTGTCATACGCTTTATATATCTATATCCGCACTAATAAGGCGTCTAACTTCATTATTCTCATCTTTTACAATTAAGAAACCATCACGATCAATATCAATCGCTTCACCAATAAATTGTTTGTTATTCTCAGTAAAACGTAATTGGCGTTGCCAAATATTAGAAGCTTGAATATACTCATTTCTAATTTCAGCAAATGGCTGAGTTAAAAATTGAGTATAACGTTTTTCGATTGACGAAATGAGCGCTTCTAAAAATGTATATCGATTGATTTTAGTATCACTATGTAAACCGACACTTGTCGCGCTATGTTTAATCTCATCAGAGAAATCACTATCTTCATGGTTTAAATTGATGCCAATACCACAAATGATGGCGTCAATTGAATCATAATTTGCTATCATTTCAGTCAAAAAACCGCATACTTTTTTGTCAGCGATATAAATATCATTCGGCCATTTAATTTCTACTTTGTCATTTGAAAATGACTGTATAGCGTCTCTAATTCCTAAAGCAGCAAATAAATTAAATTTTGGAATCATTGAGAAAGGTACATTAGGACGTAATACTAATGACATCCATAAACCTTTACCTTTTGAAGATGCCCAATTACGATTAAATCGTCCACGTCCTTGTGTTTGTTCATCACTTAAAATAATCATTGATTCACTATTGCCAACTAATTCTTGCTTAGCAATCGTTTGAGTTGACGCAACACTCTCAAATACCTCTATTTCTGAGGCTAATTGTGAATCTTTTAAAATATAAGCTACGATACCTTGATACCAACAATCTGGTAGTTCATTTAATTGATGACCTTTATGATTGATGGAGTCTATTTTACACCCATCTTTTTTTAGTTGATCGATGACTTTTTTTACAGCTGCTCTAGAAATATTTAATTGATCAGCAATATATTGTCCTGAAATATATTCAGATTGATGCTTATATAGTATACGAATAACATCTTGACTATATTTTGACATTCTCTTTCACCCACTTCAATAATTCATCTTTAGAATTTGAAACTTTATGTGTAACAACTTCACTTTCGATTTGTCGTAACACCTCTTTTAACCAAGGACCACTTTTTTTAGACACAACTTTGAGTATATCGCCACCATTGATATTAAGCGCTTTACGACTTTTAATTGGTAATTGATGATTAATTTCTTTAATCGATTGATAATTAAAGATTAGAGGTGACGCTACTTTAATATTATTTTCTTTAAGTAAAGGAATTATGTCAATGATGTCCAAAATATTATTTGCGTCATAATCATAAACAAATAACTGTAATTGATTTTTAGTCGAGATTTTTGGCATCTCTAATAATAGTTTATGATATTGATTGATTTTGGCTTTCTCTTTATTGCTTATTTTCAAGCTTGAAAGCGGCGTGTCTGATTGCTCAATGGTCTTCAAAATTGCTAGCCATAATTCAAAGCTTATCGGTGCATTAATCCTTGTTGTTTTCATATCTAGATCTTTAAAAAATGGAACATAATTAAAGAAGTTCAATGTCAATAAGGTTGTATAGCTTTCACTAACATTTTGACCTTGTATTAATTTTTTAAGTTCTACAACGATACGTTCTATAGATAAAAATTCGATATCTGCAATATGATGTCGCATTGCCTCAAACGTATGATGTGAGATCGTGAAATTTAATTGTGATTGAAAGCGTACGCCTCTCAAAATACGTAAAGCATCTTCATCGAAACGCTCGTGTGGTATACCAACAGTAGTTATAATCTGTTGCTGTAATGCCGTTTGACCATCAAAATAGTCATAAATTTTAAAATCTTTATCCATAGCAATAGCATTAATTGTAAAGTCACGACGTTGTAAATCTTCTTTTAAATCACGTACAAAATACACTTCATTAGGTCTGCGATGATCAACATAATCTGATTCAGCTCTGAAAGTTGTCACTTCGTAATTCGTTCCTTCGTACACGACATTAATCGTTCCGTGCTCTTTTCCAATTGAGATTGTCTTATCAAATATCGATTCTATTTCATCTGGTGTTGCGCTAGTTGTAATATCGATATCATGGATGGGTCTATCCATTAAATAATCACGCACAGACCCTCCGACGAAGTATGCTTCAAAGCCATGATGTTCTATTTTTTCTAAAATGGGTTTTGCTTGAGTAAATAGTTTTGTTCCCATACTAATCCTCTTTTTGATTTAACATTTTTCTATAGTAGTGTTCGTATTGATCTGTAATTAATTCTGAACCAAATCGTTCTTCTATGTCATTTAACATAGCAGTTTGCATGTGTTGGTATAAATCTGGGTTAGTAAGAAGCTGTATGGCATAATCACTTGCGCTAGTGCTATCACCAATATCTACGATATAACCTGTCTCATTATGCTTGATAACCTCTTTTATACCACCTGCATTAGAACCGATAGGCACAACACCTGTTTTCATTGCTTCTAGTAATGTCAATCCAAAGCTCTCTTTTTCACTTAATAGAAGCACTAAATCAGACATTTGATAGAATTCACTCACTTGATCTTGTTTGCCTAAAAATAACACATCATTTTCGATATCTAATTGACGTGCTAACTTTCGCATATCTAATAATTCTGGACCGTCTCCTAATAAAATGAGTTTACTTGGTATATGATGATGAACTTTCGCAAACGTTTCTAAAATAGTATCAATACGTTTTACTTTTCTGAAATTAGATACGTGAATAAGTACCTTTTCATTTGGTTTGATGCCATAGACCTCTTTAAGTTTTTCATCATGACGTGTTGGAAATTCATTTTCACGAACAAAATTATAAATAGGGATAATTTCTTTCTCAGTTTCAATGATGGACTTTGTTTGACGTGCTAATGAATGACTCACGCTTGTAACAATATCACTTTGCTCAATTCCGAATTTGATTGCACCTTTAAGTGAGTGATCGTAACCTAATACGGTAATATCAGTGCCGTGTAACGTCGTCATTATTTTAATATCTTTACCAGACATTTGACGTGCTAAAATGCCACAAACAGCATGAGGCACGGCATAGTGCATGTGCAATACATCTAAATCATATTCTTTTATCACTTCAGAAATTTTAGTACTCAAAGTGATATCATATGGAGGATATTGAAAGACGGCATACTGATTTACTTCAACTTGATGAAACGTAATATTAGGTAAAGGTTTGCGGATTCTAAAAGGAATATTCGACGTTATAAAATGTACTTCATGACCTCTCTCAGCCATTTTAATGCCTAACTCAGTAGCGATGATACCAGAACCGCCCATTGATGGATAACATGTAATACCTATTTTCATGTTACACTATCCTCCTTTTTAAAAATGATTATTTTCGTTCAAAACGATTTTTATCTCTAGTGTTGAATTTTTCCATTGTTTCATTAAAGCTTTCAGTCATGTCGATATCGAGTGAGTTTGCTAAGCAAAGTAAAACAAATAAATTGTCTCCTAATTCGGCTTTAATTGTATTTTCATCTTCAGTTTCTTTCTTTTTCTTTTCACCATGATAATGGTTGATTTCTCTAGCAAGTTCTCCGACTTCTTCTGTCAAACGTGCTAAATTTGCAAGTGGAGAAAAATACCCAGCTTTGAATTGTCCAATGTATGCATCCACTTCATTTTGCATCTCTTTCATAGATTTCATTGTGTTCACTTTCTCCTTTATTATTGATACTTAATAAGTATATATCATATTAAACAATCATGCATTTTATGAATATGAAAAGAACGGATTATATTTTAATTAAATTTTCAAGAATTATAAAATAAAAAATTGGGAGTAGAACAGAATTCTTTACGAATTCAATGTCCTACTCCCACGTCGCTATCTAAAATTGAAAAGCATATTATAATTACTTACTCAACTTTAGTGAGCGATTAATACTAGTAGCATAAAAATGATGTTGTTTTATGCTAAATATTTATAAGCTAAATTAATTATCACTAGCTCTAGCGATAAGAATAATTCTTACTAATTCTGCGACAGCTGTTGCAGTTGCGGCAACATACGTCATTGCAGCTGCTGAAAGAACTTTTTTAGCATGTTTATATTCTTTTTCATTGACAATATTCAAAGCAGTTATTTGTTTCATTGCTCTTGAACTTGCGTCGAACTCAACAGGTAACGTTACAATCGAGAATAGGACAGCGAGTGACATTAATCCAGCGCCAATCCATAGTGCTGTTGATCCAAATGCACTTCCCATAGCTGTAAGGATAATTCCTAACATGATAATCATGTAACTTAAAGAACTACCTAAATTGGCAAATGGTACTAACGCACTTCTGAATCTTAAAAATACATAACCTTGTTGATGTTGAATCGCGTGTCCAACTTCGTGTGCAGCAATAGCTGTACCAGCTACTGAAGGTCTATCGAAGTTTGCAGGAGATAAACAAACAACTTTCTTTTTAGGATCATAGTGGTCAGTTAGGAAACCTTCACCTTTAACAACGTCAACATCATAGATGCCATTCGCATGAAGGATTTCTTCAGCTACCTCACGGCCAGTCTTACCACTTGTTGATCTCACTTGTGCATATTTTTCATAATTCGATTTTACTTTGTGTTGTGCCCACATTGGAATGAGCATAATAATGACGATATATATTATATAAGACATTATAGACAATAATTCCACTCTCCTTTATCCATATTCTACTGAGAATCCTTGATTTAATCAAATAATTTAATTGGTATTATCTTTTGTAAATAATAATATAAGCATAATGCCAATGAACTTAACCAAAACGCGATATAGCCAACCATAACTTTCTGTTGCTCAATAAAGTCATAGTACGGATACTTATTTAAAACATAATCAATGAAGTCATTATGAAATATCCACATCATCGCAATTAGCAAACTACTTATTCTAATCTTTAAGCGAGGATAAAAGTAAATTGCTTGTATCGCCATAATACCATGACTCAAAATTAAAAATATATTCATGATTGTTATATTATGATTTAAATGAATCATTAGAAGATTCATTATTACAGCCCATAGCCCATATTTTAATAAAGTAACGAAAGCAAGGGCTTCTATAAACGGGATGTGTTTATTGATAATTAAACAAAAAATAACAATACATAAAAAAAGCGAAGCAATTGGACTATCAGGTATAAAAGGTAAGAAATACCAAGGTGTTTGAACTAATTGATCACCATACCAAATGAACCCATACAACGTGCCAAGTAAGTTACAAACAAGTAAAAAGATTAAGCAGGATTGACGATATAATGTTAACTCCCACATTTGTTTAAATGTTAGCATACGTTTTATTTCCTTTAATGACTTTTATCGATTTTCAAGTACCTCTAAAATTTGAGTTAATTGATAGAATTGTTCTCGATCATTAAATTGAAGGCTTAAATCAATATTATGGCGCAAGTGCTCAATGAGTGAGTAGACACTTGTCGAATCAAGAGATAAATTGTAAATCGTATTTAGATAAGCCATATATTGAGTTGAATACATTAATTGATGGATCATCAAGTCATTTAATTTAAAATCGGTAGTGTGTTCGTCTGAAAAATGAATCAGAATATCAAATTCACAATGATGAGATATAATATAATTGAAAATCTCATTTGTGTTTATGAGTATGTGATGATTATTAACCAACTTAATTGCTGGAGCATCTGCATTACTTAAACTAATTTCTAGCGTTTTATGATTGGATATTTTTTGATTAACAAAATGAACGTGTTCAAGCAGATCGTAATGAGATTTAATATAGTTTAAAATCCATACACTAATACGCGATTTAAAATGATAATGAAACAAAGCATATTCAATATAACTTTGTTTCATTTGATTAAGGGTTTGACTCAAGTAAATCACCTTCATTAATAATCAAGACGATTGGCTTCTTCTTGCCAAGTCTCATTACTAGGATCCATTTCTAGTAATTGTTGTAAGAGTGTCATTGCTTTTTCTTTATTACCGATTTCAATTAAATAATAGTAATAGTCACTTAAGAATGCGCTTTGCGTTTTCATTGTAGGATAAGCAAGTTCAAAGAAATGCTGTGCTTCTTTATCACGTTCTTCTTGACCAAATGCATGCGCTAAATGCCACATGAAAACAGGATCTAAATCATCTTCATCAACATATGATAACAATGCAATAATTGCTTCATAGTCTTCTTCGTTTCGGAATAAATCACTCAAAATTAATAATGGCTCATGATAAGCGTTGTCCACTTCAAGCGCTTGTTTGAGTAATTCAACACCTTCATTTGCATCGCCATGCTCAATTTCTAAACTTCCTGTTGAAACCATCAATTCTTTATAAAATTGATTTAAGCGTAAGCCTTCTTTACCAGTTTCTATTGCATCAGGATAATTTTTTTCATTTTCATAAAGTGATTGTAAATAGAAATATCCTTGTATAAAGTCAGGATCTTTAGATAGAAGATTTTTCGTGATTTTAATGGCTTCTTGAGTGATATCATTTTTTTCATATGCGATGGCTTTTTTGAAGAAATCTTCAGAAGTCATTTCATCTTCATTAATTTCATCATATAAATTAATCGCATCACTATAGTTACCACTTTGTAATGCGCAATCTGCCATGCGAGCAAACAAATTGATGCCATTTACTTCGTACTCACCTGTATCTAATACGACTTCATATTCACGAGTCGCACGTAAGTATTGACCATCAAAATACAACAATTCAGCTAATGCAAAATGGATGATTGGGTCGTTAGGTTCTAATTCTCTTGCTTCTAATAATTTATCAATAGCAACTTCGGTCATATTAATTTGTTGATATAAATCAGCTTCTAACATTAGTTTTTCGGTTGATATTGCAACTTGACTTAAATATTCTAACGCCTCATCAGTTTGATTCTCTGACATTAAGCCTTCAATAAAGTATATTAGTAATTCACTCTCATCTGGATACTTATGATATAAAGTTCTAAACACCTCTAGTCCCTGAGGTGTTAATCCAAAATTATATAAGGTTTCACCAAGAATAAATAATGCATCATCATTATTAGAGTTCAATGCATCATTTACGCGTGTATCTAAATGATCTAATTTTTGAAGATTGATATCGTCTATTAATTTATAGATATCTTCCATTTTATTTTATCCCTCATTTTCTAAAAGCTTTAATTTAGGAAGGAAACCAGGGAATGATACATTTACAGCATCAAATTGTCGGATATTAAGCGGTTCATTACTCAATAATGAAGCTATAGCTAACATCATTCCAATTCTATGGTCAGTTAAACTATCTACGGTTGCTGACTTTTTGAATTCTGAAGGATGAATGATTAACCCATCTTCAGTTGGTTGTAATTCGAAGCCTAATAATCCAAGCATATCTGCAGTTGTATCAATTCGATTTGTTTCTTTCACTTTTAATTCTTCTGCATCTTTAATGATACTTGTACCAGTTGCTTGTGTACACAATAGTGCAATGATAGGTAATTCGTCAATCGCTTTCGGTACTAAATTGCCTTCGATATGGACGGGTTTTAAGTTTGGTGTATATTTTACACGAATCGATGCAGTTGGTTCTGACGTTTGCGTGACATTAAAACACTCAATACGCCCTCCCATTTGTTCAACGATATCTATAATACCTGAACGAGTTGGATTGATGCCAACATTATGAATTATTATATCGCTTCCAGGCGTAATAAGTGCTGCTACGATAAAGAATGCTGCTGAAGAAATATCTCCCGGAACATTAAAGTCTGTAGCTTTGATATGTTGGATAGCGTTTGCCTGTGTAGTAATCACCTTGCCAGAAATGCTAATTGGAATGCCATAATGTTCAAACATTGTTTCAGTATGATTTCGACTTATATCTAACTCAGTAATTTCAGAAACTTCATTTGAAAATAGACTAGCAAACAATAACGCACTTTTAACTTGTGCACTCGCTACTTCCATTTCATAGGTAATGCCTTTTAGTGAAGCGGGTTCAATAATTAAAGGCGTATAGTTATCATCTATTCCTGAAATATTAGCACCCATCAATCTGAGTGGTTTCATCACTCTATCCATAGGTCGCTTACCTATTGACGCATCACCAGATAACACACAATTAAGGTTGAGACCACTTAGCAAACCTGCTAATAAGCGTGTCGTAGTTCCCGAATTGCCTGTGTATAAAGTTTGATGTGGTGTTTTAAATTTATTATAGCCTGGTGAATTAACAACGATTTTGTCATCCGCAATTTGTATGTCAACACCCAATAATTTAAATATTTCGATTGTACGTAAACAATCTTCGCCTAATAACGGTTTAAATATCGTTGATTGGCCAGTTGCTAAAGAAGCCAACATGATGGCTCTGTGCGTCATGGATTTATCTCCAGGCACTTCAATTTCACCAACTAACGGTCCCTTAATATCGATCATTTGTTCATTTGACATGCTATCATCCACCTACTTTAATACTAATTGTAAATCCTCAAACGCTTGAATTAATATGTCTTTTTCAACGTGGCAGACACGTGGTTTACCAAGCTCTTCTAGTAAGACCATTTGAATACCTTCACCATTATTCTTTTTATCCGTTAACATATATTGATACATATCATTAAAATTTAATTGTTGAACCAATTCAACTGGATAACATAATGTTTTTAAATAATTAGCATAATGTGAAACATCAAATTGTGATTCAAACAGTCTGTTGGCGATAATAAATTGATAGATAATACCAATCATTATGGCGTGACCATGTGGTATTTTTGTTTTATATTCAACAGCATGGCCGAACGTATGCCCTAAATTTAAATATTTTCGCATATTATGCTCTTTTTCATCTTTAACGATGACGTTCAATTTCGTCTTAATGCCTTTGAAGATAAACTGATCCATATCTTTTAGAGAATTCAGCTTTTCTCTAGTAGAAAAGTGCTTCTCAATATCATCTGTAGCGACTTGTCCTGTTAATAAAGCATGTTTATAAACTTCAGCATAGCCACTTAAAATTTCTTCATAAGGTAAAGTATTTAAAAAGTTTAAATCATAAATGACAGCTTTTGGTCGATAAAATGCACCGATTAAATTCTTCCCATGAATAGAATTAATACCTACTTTGCCTCCAACACTTGAATCATGCGCAAGTATCGTCGTAGGTACTTGTATGAAATCAACACCTCTTAATAAAGATGAAGCTAGAAATCCAGTAAAATCACCTGTAGCACCGCCACCTATCGCAACTAAACACGTGTTGCGCGTTAAGTTATATTTAAGTAATTGTTCTAATGTTTGTTGATAGTGCTCAAATGTTTTCATTTTCTCACCGGCAGGTACAACGATCTTATAAGTGTTTGATGCGTTAAGTAGTGTAGTGAACTTATGTTTAAAATTAAAATCAACAAATTCATCAACGATGAGAAAGACTTTATCATAGTCTTGTATATAGTCAGATAATGTTTCAAACGCATTATGTTCGACGATAATTGGATAATTATTATTTGGATACGTTGTTTGTAATTGCATTCAAAATACCTCGTTTCTATACGTACATTGATTTAAAATTCAATGTTTAGACGTCTTCGTTCCTCAATTTGGGCTTTTAATTGATCAATATGATTGGATTGGAACTCTTCTGTAATCGCTTTGGCTACTTCAAAAGCAACAACATGTTCACAAACTACACTTGCTGCAGGTACAGCACAACTATCAGAACGTTCAATCGTAGCTTTGAAGTCCTCTTTAGTGTTGATATCAACAGAATTAAGCGGTTTGTATAAAGTTGGTATTGGTTTCATAACGCCATTTACGATAATTGGCATACCATTTGTCATACCACCTTCAAAGCCACCTAGGTGATTAGAACCACGGTAGAAGCCTGATTCGCTATTATATAAGATTTCATCTTGTATTTCGCTTCCTGGTTTTTCTGCAGCTTTAAAACCTTCACCGAAGCTTACTCCTTTAAATGCATTAATACTAACAACACCTTGAGCAATACGACCATCTAGTTTACGATCATATTGTACGTAACTACCAACAGCCACAGGCATATTCTCGACCATTACTTGAACAACGCCACCAATTGAATCGCCTTCTTTTTTAGCGGCATCTATCTTATCTCTCATTTTCTGTGCGATAGATTCATCGATAACACGTACATCATTCTTATCTATATTTTGTTTGAAAGTTTCAGTATCATATAACCCCTCGTCTTTAATACCGCCAATTTCAACTACACGACTATACATATGAATATCTAATTGTTCTAACAGTATTTTAGATACTGCCCCAACTGCAACACGCGCTGCTGTTTCGCGAGCAGAAGAACGTTCTAAAACGTTTCTTAAATCTCTATGATTGTACTTCATACCACCAATTAAATCCGCATGTCCCGGACGTGGTTTTGTAATAGTACGTTTCATATTCTCTCTTTCTTCATCTGTAATAGGCGCAACACCCATAATGTTTCTCCAATGTGTGAAATCATCGTTTGTGACAACAAGTGTGATTGGACTGCCAAGTGTATAACCATTTCTGACACCTGATACAATTTCTACAGCATCTTTCTCAATTTGCATACGTCGTCCTCTACCGTAGCCACCTTGACGTTTAAACATTTCCGTATTAATATCTTCTGCTTTTAATTCTAAATTCGCAGGTACACCTTCAATAATTACTGTTAATTGAGGACCATGTGATTCTCCTGACGTTAAATATCTCATGAGAATACGCTCCTTTCCCTTTACTACGTTAAATTGTGATATGTGTTATCATATCACATTCAACCGTATAACATAACTAGTGTGCAATAGTAAATTTGAATTTATTAGAATATTTCAATAATTAAAGAATGAAAAATGAAATGATGATATTTCATCCTAAATAAATAGAAAGAGAGCGAACTAGTATTCATAATGCATTCTAGTTCGCCCTCTATAGGATGACAAGTGTTAGGCAACGTATTATTAACGGCTTCACTATTTTGTCAGTCTTTGTGATTTATCTAAAAGGTAAGCCTCAACCTATTTGTCTAGACTACCCTTATCAGTAGAATATGCGTATTAAATTTCTATTCGTATAACCAAGCATCTCTAGGTGACGCATAGCTACTTAATTCGTCTTCATTAAACCAAAGTGCAATTTCACGTTGTGCTGATTCAACTGAATCTGAACCATGAATTACATTTCGTCCTATAGTTAAGCCGAAATCGCCTCTAATTGAACCTGGTGTTGCTTCAGATGGATTTGTTTTACCTATAATATGTCTTGATACATCAACGGCATCTTCGCCTTCAACAACCATTGCAAAAACAGGTGCAGAAGTAATAAATGAAATTAATTTGCCGTAGAATGGTTTATCCGTGTGTTCAGAATAATGTTCTTCAGCTAATGATTGAGGAACAGTCATCAATTTACCACCTACTAGTTTTAAACCTTTTCTCTCAATGCGTGAAATAATTTCTCCCACTAAATTACGTTGAACTGCATCTGGTTTAATCATTAAAAATGTTCTTTCCATCGTAAATTATCCCCCTGTGTGTGAAGTCTCAATGATATAAACATAAGACTTGAATGATGAATATTTAAATATGTATCGTATTTTGGCGTAACAAAAAACCTGCTACTATTCAATAGTAACAGGTTGTTAAAGCGCTTTCAATATTTTTTCGTTTTAAACGTTACGTGATCCCATTTTCTTTATTAATTTAATAAAAAGACTTTGAGCATTGGGTTCATCAAGTTCATTAATTAACTTGAGTGCTTTAGCTAAATATTTATCACTAATTGCTTTAGATTCTTTAATGCTATTAGAGTTTCTAATTTGCTCAATCAAAGGTTCAAAGTCTTGAGAACTAGATTGATGGTTGAGTGAAGCAATTTGACGCTTGAATGATATATTTTTTTTCATTTCAAGTAGCACTGGTAACGTAATGTGTCCATTCATTAAGTCACTACCCACAGGTTTGCCCAGTTTCTTTTCAGTGCTAGTGAAGTCCAAAATATCATCAACAATTTGGAAACTCATGCCAATATAGTGGCCTATCATTTTAAGCTTTCGAATAGTTTCATCATCAGCCTCAGAAGTAATCGCACCGACTTCAGTCGCTAATTGAATTAACAAAGCGGTCTTTCTATTGATGCGTCTCAAATAATTGGTAATACTTTGCTCACTATTGAATTGGTCTTGAAACTGGAATAATTCACCAAGTCCTACGTTTACAATCGAATTTGAAATAATATGATGAATACGGTTATCACGAATTTCAGATAAATGTTCAAGACCCAATGCAAGTAAGAAGTTTCCAGTTAATATTGCGGTAGTAACGTCCCATTTTTTAACTATGGTTAAACGTCCACGTCGTTTGTCGCTTTTATCGATAACATCATCATGTACTAGTGTTGCCATATGAATTAATTCAAGGGCAACTGCAACACGATACGTATCTTCAGTTTGCTTTTGTGGTCCGAACTGACTACTCAAGATAACGAATGCAGGTCTAACTCTTTTGCCTCCTGAAGAAAGCAAATGAGATGATGCTTCATGTAAAATTGGATCATTGCTTTCGATAGCTTTTTGAAGGCGTTTTTCTACGTTCTTAATTTCGCTATTCATGTTTAACTTTGCCACGTTAATCACCTTTTATTTTGTCTAACTTTTTTGTTTATAGCCTAGATGCATTGCAGCAACGCCACCTGTAAAGCTACGGATTTTAATTTTAGTGAAGCCAGCTTGTTCAAATAATTGTTTTAATTTGTCTTTATCTGGAAAATCGAACGTAGATTGTTGTAACCACTCATATTCTTCCTTAGATTTAGCGAATAATTTACCGAAAATTGGCATTATGAATTTAAAGTATAATTTATAAATTTGTTTAAATACTGGCATTGTTGGTTGACTTGTTTCAAGACAAACGACCATTCCACCTGGTTTTAAGACTCTATTCATTTCTTTTAATGCAACTAAATAATCAGGTACGTTACGGAGACCGAAGCCAATTGTGACATAATCAAATGAATTATCGTCGAATGGTAAATTCATTGCATCTCCATGAACTAAATGAATATTATCCATATGCTTTGTTTTCTCTTTACCCACTTCTAACATGTTTTCACTGAAGTCTAAACCAGTTACTTCACCATGCGCACCTACTGCTTTACTTAGTGCAATAGTCCAGTCAGCAGTACCGCAACACACGTCAAGTGCTTTACTACCAACTTTAACGTGCATATCTTTCATTACATGTTTTCGCCACACTTTATGTTGTTCAAAACTAATAATGTTGTTTAAGCGATCATACTTACTTGAAATATTTTGGAAGACTGTATGAACTTGTTCT
The DNA here is from genome assembly GCF_017893095.1 of Staphylococcus sp. GDX8P80P. Classification (NCBI taxonomy): domain Bacteria; kingdom Bacillati; phylum Bacillota; class Bacilli; order Caryophanales; family Staphylococcaceae; genus Staphylococcus; species Staphylococcus sp. GDX8P80P. Next base: position 23,293 of record NZ_JAESMI010000110.1, read on the forward strand.
TTTTTTGCATTATTTTCAGTCATTAATATTACCTCTACTTTTCTCTATATAACTTTGATTGATATTTTGTAAAAACTGACGTACATCAGATGGTTGGTACATCTTAAGATAAGATGGATAATAGTCATCTACCTCGGAGATTAATTGTTGATATAAATCTAAAGGCGTAACTTGTTCTTTACTGAAATGAGACAAAGTTATATATGGGAAGATTGTTTCAATTTCAATAATTGCATCATAGATAGCTTCAGACTCTAATACTTGATGATGTAATGATGATTTTAATTCATTCGATTTGACTATCGCTTTGCTCATTGCTAATTGAAACGTTGGATCATTTATTTCAGCTAAAAGCGTATAAAAATGAGCGCTTAGTAAATCACCAATTAAAATAGATTTTTTTGACTTTTGGTTTTGTGTTATCTCATCAAGATGTTTCATTGAAGTATCGATAGTGAGGCAAGCAAGTTTAGCATTTTCAGGAATGTCATAAGTATCGAGTAATGCACTCAAATTAGCATTTATATGAATCGTTTCATAGTCATGAATTCCTGTAAGCTTTTGATTAATTTGTGTATTTAATTTGCTTATTGTTGTTTCCATGTTCACACCTCACGTTATTATCACTATACATCTTAACATTATATGAATAAAAATAAAATACAGTGACTTAAGTGGATGTGACTTTACTTATTTGAATATATGCACTGATGAGACATTTGTAATAGTCAAGTTAAACTACATATGACAAATTAAGTCTATTGAAATGATATATGTATAAAAAAAAGCCCTTTATAGGGCTTTTAAGTAAATTATTTAACAGCATCTTTTAATGCTTTACCAGCTTTGAATGCTGGAACTTTACTTGCAGGAATTTCTATTTCTTTACCTGTTTGAGGGTTACGTCCTTTACGTGCAGCACGTTCACGTACCTCGAAGTTTCCGAAACCAATTAATTGTACTTTTTCACCTTTAGAAAGTGATTGTTGGATTGATTCGAAAACAGCATCTACAGCTGAACCAGCTTCTTTTTTAGTTAAATCAGCTTGTTCTGCAACTGCGTTAATTAAGTCAGTTTTATTCATTACGAGTTCACCTCCAGATGAATGATAATGATATCTTTATATCATTATGCTATGACTTTAACACAATAATTAATGTTACCGCAATAATTTATGCACTTAAAACACTGAAATATCAGTATTTTAAGTGCAAATCTGCGAAAATTTTTCGAAATAAAGTAATATTACACTCTATTCGGATTTTTTATCTCTTCCCATCAAGTCTTTAACACTATCTTTAACTGGTTTATCTTCGAATAAAACCTTGTAAAGTGCATTCGTTATAGGCATATCCACATTTTGTTGTTTGGCTAAATGATATACAGAATTAGTAGTATAAATACCTTCTACAACCATATTCATCTCATTTAATGCTTCATCCATAGTTTGGCCCTGTCCTAACTTATATCCCAATGTGTAGTTACGGGAATGTGTAGATGTACACGTAACAATTAAGTCACCAATGCCGCCAAGTCCTAAAAACGTCATAGGATCAGCACCTAATTTTTCACCTAATCTGCTTATTTCAGCTAAACCACGTGTCATTAAAGCAGCTTTAGCGTTATCTCCATAGCCCATACCTGCCACAATACCACTTGCGACTGCTATTATATTTTTTAACGCGCCACCTAATTCAACGCCAACTAAATCGTTATTAGTATAGACACGTAAATAATCATTCATAAATAAATCTTGAATGAGTTCACTAACTTTTTCATCTTTTGATGATGCAGCCACAGTTGTTGGTTGCTTAATTACTACTTCCTCAGCATGGCTAGGACCTGATAATACGCCTATGCCACCATTATGTTCTTCAGATATAGAATCTTCAATCATTTCTGAAACACGTTTAAATGTATCATTTTCAATACCTTTAGCTACATGGATGAAGGTTTTCTTTGAGTTAATCAAACCATCAATTTGACTAGTTACTTCACGCATAGCTTTAGTAGGTAAAGCCATTAAATAAATATCGGTAAAATTCACAGCCTCATTGATATCGCTAGTGGCTTTAATACTACTATTGAGTACGACATCTTTTAAATAACGGTTATTTTGATGGTGATCATTTAATTCTTTGACACTATCTTCGTTTTTACCCCACATTAGAACAGTATGTCCATTTTCTGCTAACACATTGGCTAATGCAGTACCAAAACTTCCCATACCAAAAACAGTAATTTTAGTCATAGTATTATCTCCTTTTTAGTTTCTTCTTCTCGGAATGATGTGAATGGGTGTTCCTTCAAAACCAAATGCATGACGAATTTGATTCTCAAGGTAACGTTTATAAGAAAAGTGCATTAATTCGACATCATTTACGAATACAACAAACGTAGGAGGTTCGATAGCTACTTGTGTAGTATAAAACACATTTAAACGACGACCCTTATCTGTTGGCGTAGGATTCATAGATATAGCGTCTGTCACTACTTCATTTAATGTAGAACTTTGAACACGTTTCTTATGATTTTCGCTTGCTTCATTAATATAAGGGAATAGCGTGCGCAGGCGTGTACCTTCTTTGGCAGAAACGAAAGCGATTTGTGCATAATCTAAAAATTGAAATTGGTTTCTAACATCATCTGCAAATTTCTTCATTGTGTTACTATCTTTATCGACTGTGTCCCACTTATTCACTACAATTACTACGGCTTTACCTTCTTCATGAGCATAACCTGCTACACGTTTATCTTGCTCTATTATACCTTCCTCTGCATCTATTACAATTAGTACAACATTAGAACGTTCGATGGCTTTAAGCGCACGTAATACGGAATATTTTTCAGTAGACTCATACACTTTACCCTTTTTACGCATTCCAGCAGTATCGATTAAAACATAATCTTGACCATCGTAACTATATTCAGTATCAATGGCATCCCTAGTCGTTCCAGCAACATTCGATACAATAACACGGTCCTCGCCAAGAATGGCATTTACTAAACTTGATTTTCCTACATTAGGACGTCCGATGATTGATAATCGTATTGTGTCTTCGTCGTAAGGGTCTTCATAATCCTCTGGAAAATGTTTAACCACTTCATCTAACAAATCACCTAATCCTAAGCCATGTGACCCTGAGATAGGATATGGATCTCCAAAACCTAATGCGTAAAAATCAAAAATGTCGTTTCGCATTTCAGGATTATCCACTTTATTAACGGCTAACACAACGGGTTTTTTAGATTTATATAACATCTGTGCAACCATTTCATCACTTTGAGTTAAACCTTCACGCACATTTACCATAAAAATAATAATATCTGCTTCATCTATTGCAATTTCAGCTTGTGCTCTAATTTGTGTTTGGAATGGCGCGTCACCGATTTCAATTCCACCAGTATCAATAATGTTAAATTCATGTGTTAACCATTCACCTGATGAATAAATTCTATCACGAGTAACACCAGGTGTGTCTTCGACTATTGAAACACGTTCACCTACTACTCTATTAAAGATTGTAGATTTCCCTACATTTGGTCTTCCTACAATCGCTACAATAGGTTTCGTCATAAGCTAACTTCCTCTCTTTCTAAAATCTCTATAATTTTATCATATGACCTACTTATTTCAAACATAGTATATAAGTTAAGTTACATTATAATGAATTGATAATTGAAATTTGAATGATAACAGCTTAATTAAATAGAGAACGACTCATTAAATGTTTTTCTTAAAAGATATTACTAAGATTGATAATCAGGTTGAGATCAAAATTTTGTTAAGGTTAATCATCAAAATTCATGCAACCTATCACGTTGATAATACGCTTAAATCAAATTGATTCACATCTGACAGCTACTGCCAGAACAATAAAATAGACTGAGACATTTTATTTTGTCCCAGCCTCATGAATTTCTATCCTAACTTTAGATTAGAATTTTAAGTTTTTGAATTTATCACCAAAGACATCGCCAAGTGTTGGATTATCTTCGTTTGAATCATTACTTAAATAAGATTGAGTTGTAGCATCATCGCTTTCAACGACATCTTCTTTAGGTAAAGTAGCTTTGATTGAAAGTGAAATACGTTCATTTTCTTCATCAATACCTAAAATTTTAACATTAACTTGTTGACCTGGCTCAAGCTTTTCACCTGGTGTACCGATATGTTCATGTGCAATTTCTGAAATATGAACTAAGCCTTGTACACCTGGTGCGATTTCAACGAAAGCACCAAAGTTAGCTAAACGTACAACTTTGCCTTCGACAACATCATCTTCGTGGAATTGTCCTTTAATACTTTCAAATGGTGTTGGTAAAGTGTCTTTAATAGAAAGTGAGATACGTTCTGCATCTTTCTCTACAGATTTAACTTTCACATCTACTTCTTGTCCTACAGAAACAACATCTTTTGGAGAATCAACATGTTCGTGTGAAAGTTCTGAAACGTGGACTAAGCCATCTACGCCACCGATATCAACGAAAGCACCAAAGTTAGTTAGACGAGCTACCTTACCTTTAATAACATCGCCTGCATTTAATGATTCTAGTAAAGAAGCTTTTTTAACATCATTTTCAGCTTGCTCTACTGCTTTACGGCTTAAAATGACTCTATTATTTTCAGGATCTAATTCTTCTACCTTGATACGAATAGTTTGTCCTTCAAATACAGAGAAATCTTCAATGAAATCAGTTGAAATGAGTGAAGCAGGTACGAAACCACGTTGACCTACATCTACAACTAGGCCACCTTTAACTACTTCTGTAACTTTTGCTTCAATTATTTCATCATTATCTAATTTTTCTTGTAAATATTCATATGATTTTTCAGTTTCAAGTTGACGTTTAGAAAGAATATACGCACCTGAGTCATTTTCTTCATCAACTTCTATTTTAGTAACATATGCTTCTATTTCATCACCTTGTTTAACAACCTCACTAGGGTTTTCAATATGATGAGTTGAAAGTTGGCTAATTGGAATAATTCCATTGAATTTGCCACCATTAATATGAACTACGACTTGTTTGTCTTCAACTTGTTGAACCTCACCAGTGACTTTGTCACCTTCTTTAATATCATTAATCATTGATTCATTGAATTCTTCAGTCATCTTATTTGCCTCCTTATACACTACATACATATAACATCTTATAAACCAGTAGAATTGTCAAGAAATTCCCCTTTAGTTTCATAAGTCCTTAAAAAAATTATCAATTATCAAAATTATTAAATAGAAATTTAACTGATTTGTAACTTTTAAAGATTTATATTTTTAATGAACCTTAATAAATGTTATACGATTTAAACAGTGATTAATTATTACCACTTTTAATTATATAGAATAAAAATAGCTATTTAAAATAATTCGCACTTTATTCTAAATTAAGTACAAATTATTCTATATAGCTATTATTGCTCATTTATAAATTGTTAACTAAGTTCATTATTTCTTCAGTTACTTCTTCAATCGTTTTACCAGTTGTATCCACTGTAATCGCATCGTCTGCTTTTTTTAAAGGTGAAATGTCACGATTCATATCATAGCGGTCTCTTTCTTCGATTTCTTTTTTTAGTTGCGATAATGTTGAAGGAATACCACGTTGTTCATTTTCTTTTTGTCGTCTTTCAGCTCTCTCCTCAACTGAAGCAATCATGTACACCTTTAATTCTGCATTTGGTAGCACTACTGTGCCAATATCACGTCCATCCATGACGATACCTTTTTTTGCTGCTAGGTCTTTTTGTTTTTCAACTGCAAATGTTCTAACTGGCGCTTTAGAAGCGACATAGGATACATTTTGAGTCACATCATTTTCTCTTAAAAAATCGGTAACATCTTGATCATCTAATAAGATGCGTTGTCCTTTACTTTTATCATAAGTCAATTCTAAAGTAGTTTGATCAACGAGTGCTTTAAAATCTTCAGGTTTATGATTTTGAAGATATTTATAAGTTATTGCGCGATACATTGCACCAGTATCAACGTATATCATTGATAATTTACTAGCAACTTGTCGAGCAATTGTACTTTTACCTGCTGCTGCAGGACCATCCAAGGCAATATTTATTAAGTCCATATTATTTTATCCTTCCTTGTTGTTTTGTTTGTATTATTTTATCATAAATATGTAAATTAAAAATAGGAGGAACGCAATGAAGCGATTATTAGTTATACATACTGGTGGTACGATTAGCATGTCTCAAAATCAATCTAACCAAGTAGTAACAAATGATGTAAATCCAATATCTTTACATACAGACATTATTGGTCAATACGCTGACGTAGATGAAATACATCCATTTAACATTCCGTCTCCACACATAACAATTCAAAACGTTGAACAATTGAGAAATATCATTATTGATGCAAATAAGACAAGTCAATACGATGGTTATGTGATTACACACGGAACAGACACGCTTGAAGAAACTGCATATCTTCTTGATTTATTAATAGATATTCGATATCCAGTTGTGATTACTGGAGCGATGAGATCTTCAAATGAAATTGGTTCTGATGGTTTATATAATTTTATTTCGGCCATTCGTGTAGCTTCATCTAGTGATGCGCAAGACAAAGGTGTAATGGTCGTATTCAATGATGAAATACATACTGCCAGAAATGTCACTAAGACGCATACGTCTAACATTAATACCTTCCAAAGTCCTAATCAAGGTCCATTAGGTATTTTAACCAAAGATAATGTTCAATTTTATAATCAGCCCTATCAACAACAGTCTTTTGATACAGTCAATCATGAGTTAAGCGTGCCATTGATTAAAGCCTATATGGGGATGGACAGTGATATATTTAATTTCTATTCACAACAGCATGTAGATGGTATTGTCGTTGAAGCTTTGGGTCAAGGTAACTTACCACCAAGTTGCTTGAATGGCGTTCAATCATGCTTGGACAATAATATACCAATTGTGTTAGTTTCAAGATCCTTTAACGGTATTGTAAGCCCTGTATATGCTTATGATGGCGGAGGGTTCCAATTATCGAATAAAGGCTTAATATTTTCAAATGGATTAAATGGTCCGAAAGCGAGACTAAAATTATTAATTGGTTTAAGTAATCATCTTAATACGTCAGAATTGAAGCATTATTTTGAAAAGCAAAATTAGCAAGGGCCGAAAAAAAGGCGTATTGAATTGAATCTGATGAGCATAAAATAAGATGACAAGAGCTGAGAAACGTCATATGTAGACGTCTACTCAGCTCTTCTATTTAGCTACTATGAAAGTACATTGTAGCTTTGAAATATTTATCTCGTTGCGTTTAGCATTTTATGATTACACTTTAACTTTCGAGAGGTGTTTGTTTTTTACTTAAAATGCTTTGGGTAATAATGCCTCCATGATATTTACCGTTTTCAATGAAGATTGCATTATTATCATTACCAGCAGCAATGACGCCAGCAATATAACAATTCTCTACATTTGTCTCAAACGTTTCTTTATTATGAACTGGCGCAGTACCGAATTCATTTGTATTGATTTCTATTCCAATTGATTCTAAAAAGTCATAATCAGGATGGTATCCTATCATCGCGAATACATGATCATTAGGTATTTCAATTAATTTACCTTCTTTTTCATAAATCACACTATTTTCAGTGATTTCAGTTACATTAGCATTAAATTCCATTGTGATTTTTTCATGATTAACTAATGATTCAAAGTTAGGTAAAATCCATGGTTTAATAGCAGATGAATAACGATTGCCTCTATATAATACAGTTACATTTGCGCCAGCTTTTTCTAATTCTAATGCTGCGTCAACTGCAGAGTTTTTACCACCAATTACAGTTACATTTAAATTGAAATAAGGATGTGCTTCTTTGAAGTAATGTTGTACTTTCGGAAGTTCTGCACCTTTAACCTCTAATGTATTATGTTGACCATAATATCCAGTTGCAACAGTTAAGAATTTACATTCATATACATCTTTGGTAGTTGTTATAGTGAATTTATTATCAATCTTTTTAACAGTTAACACTTCTTCAAATGCATGAACATTTAATTGGTGATGTTTAACAACTTCTCTATAATAAACTAACGCTTGATTACGTCGAGGTTTACTTTCTTCTACGATAAATGGTATATCGCCAATACTCAATTTATCACTAGATGAGAAGAATGTTTGATGTGTTGGATATTTATATATAGCATCTACAACATTCCCTTTTTCGATGACTAATGTTTCAATACCCTTTCTTTTTTGTTCGATAGCAGCACTTAAACCGCATGGGCCTCCGCCGATTATAATACTTTCTATGCTTTGCATGTCATTGGCCTCCTTTAATCACCAATTAATTATAGCAGTTGTAACATGATTTCTAAATAGAATCGCACCTATATTATTTACAATTTAATGAGATTATAAGTTTTATAAAGAAAACAGGGATAGGACTGAATTCTTTTTGAATCCATTGTCCTACCCCTGCAAGGTTAACTAAATGAGAGATATGCTTAATTTAAGCGCCCTTTCAATTTTAGTCAGCTACGATGAATGAACAACGTAGCATTATTTTCTAATTTTTATCCTATGGTCGTTTTTTAATGTAATTATTGTGGAATTACTAATCTTTGGCCATTTGAAATGTTATTACTAGATAAGCCGTTCGCTTGTTTAAGTTTGTTAACATTTTCAACAGTACCTTCTCCGTAGTATTGAATCGCGATACGATATAGGTTCTCGTTACCTGATACGACATGCGTTTGTTGTCCTGAATTAGTATTATTTGATTGATTGTTATTACTATTATTTTGGTTACCACTATTCTGAGTGGCTTGTGAATTAGCATTATCACTGTTGCTATTTGAATTATAAGCATCGCTATCTGACGTTGAACTGTTGTCAGATGCGTTTGATGAATCATTGTTGTCAGAAGTACTACTATTATCATCGCTTGAATTACTTGATGATTCATTATCAGTTGTAGCTTTGTCACTTGAGTCATCATCTTTAGTGGCATTATCTTTATTCTTGTCACTGTCGTCGCTAGCTTTGTCTTTGCTATCTTTGTCATTATCTTTGTTTGCAGTTTGTTCAGTTTTGTTATTATCAGCTTGGTCGCTATCTTTTTTATCATTGTTTAAATACATACCAATAAAGATAGCAAGTGCTGCTAGAATAAGTAATAACGCAATTAATGGAAGTAAAAGGCCTGCTAAACCACGTTTCTTTTTACCGTTGTGAGCTTGGAATCCATCATTATCCTCTTGATGTTTTTTATCATTGTGCTCTTCATTCGTATGATTATCTTTTTGATTGTGATGGTCTTTATTATCTTTTTTATGTTTTGCGGCTGCTACGCCAGCAGCACCAGCAGCACCAGCGGCACCAGCACCGACTGCAGCTTTTTTCCCTTTATTACCTTTTTTTGATTCGTCTTTAGAAAGATGTTCTTGATTGTCATCTAGTTGCTTTTCATTGTTATGTTTTTTATTGCGATCACGCTTATTATCATGATTTAAATGATCGTCATCTTGATGTTCATTATGATTTGAACGATGATTCGTGTCTTTATTTCGTTTATCCTTAGCAGCTTTGGCACCAGCACCACCAGCGACACCAGCTAGTGCAGCATCTTTACCATGTTTTGACTTATCATGTTTGTTTGCATCGATATGCTCTTGGTGATCACGACGGTGACGATCATCATCATTTAAACTTTCATTATCATAGTCTTTATCATGCTTTCTACTTGATGCTTCATGACGATGATTTTCTCGAGACGATTGATTATTAAAGTCTCTTTCGGGTGAGTGTTCATCATCTTTATGTATTGATGCTTTATCTAATTGATTCTCTTTTTGATTGTGTTGTAACTCATTTAAAGAGTCTTCATCGTGTCGATCATCAAGTGAACCAGTAGCATTTGAATCAGAAGTTTGATTATCGAATTTTCTGTTTTTATTTGTAGCTTGGTTTCGTCTTCTTTGACGTCTTTGTGCATTTCTAGGTGGGAATTGTTGATCTGATTGATTCTCAAATTCATCTGAATGATTTGAGTTATCATCAAACTCATTTGTGTTTTCTTCGAATTGTTCATCAGAATTAATAGACTGACGATTTTTTTCGAAATCATCTCTAAAATTATTTTTAGACACGGTCATCATCCTCTCTTAATTAAATATTTTAATATCACATACCATATACCCCACAAAGTGTGAAATATGTATAGTACCACGATATTTCTTGAAAAAACTTTAAGTATTTTAATTATATCCTCTTAAAATAATTTTAGTAAAGAAAAGCAACTATACTTTAAATAAATATTTTAACTTTTCACTATAATTTAATTTTCTTTTAACTTTTTTTCGGTTTGTAACGTGAATGGATTCTAAATCCGAATCAATATCACAGCATTGTTTAGGTTGAATTGGTGTATCGTCAAAAAATTCTAATAAATAGCGGCGTCTACATTGATCTAAAGATGTATATCCAATCATCCTTTGATAACCTAATTTTTTACGTATTAAAGCGTTGTTGAAAATTGATTTAAGCACTTTGGATGAATACCTTTGGCTTAAAATGGATAGAATTTCTTCCTTTTGTGGTGGTAGAAATGCGCCAATATCATAAGCGTCAATATCTTCAGTTGTAATCGCATCACTAAAAAGTAATGTTTCCAATATGAAGCTGTCATCAGGTTGATATAGGCTTATCGCTTGGCTTGGTAAATTATCTCTACCTGCTCTACCTATTTCTTGTAAATAGTTTGATGGACTTGTCGATAAATGAAAGTGAATCACTGTTCTAATATCTTTTTTATTGACCCCCATACCGAAAGCGCTTGTGGCCACAATAACGGGTATAAAGTTTTCCATAAATTGATTTTGAACGGTATGGCGTTCTTGATAGGATAGATCACCGTGGTATATACCAGTTAAATAGCCATGGTGATAGATCATGGTCGCTAATTCTAAGCATACTTTTTTGGATGAAACATAAATGATTGTAGGTCCAGATTGTTCTAAAAAGTTTAATAACCACTTGATTTTACTATCATCATTATCAAAATTGAGATGTGAAAAAGCAATATTTTGCCGATTCATAGAAGTCTTAATAACAGTTAATTCCTTAGATAAAATAAGTTTTAAATCTTTCTCGAGATGAGGTGGCGCTGTCGCCGTTAGGGCTAATATAGTTGCATTCTTGTAATAAGATGTAATTTCTCCAATAATTGCATAGTGTGGTCGAAAATCATATCCCCATTCTGATAGACAATGTGCTTCATCAAGTACTATTAAACCGAAATCTATGTTCCTAATTAATTTGAAATTTTGAGATTGTAACATAAATTCTGGACTTAAAAACACAAATCGACTTTTTTGTAGTAAATTTATATTTTGCCTTTTTTCATTTTCATCCATACCAGAGTGAATTGAAGTAACTAATTTCTCTCCTTGAGATTTCAATTGCATGACTTGATCATCCATAAGAGAGATTAAAGGTGAAATGATGAGAGTTGGCTTTTCTTTTATATAAGTTGGCATTTGATAACATAAACTTTTGCCACTACCTGTTGGAAGAATTCCTAACGTATCTTTATCACTCAACACGCTTTCAATAATTTCTTTCTGACCCGGATTAAATGAGGAGAAACCAAACCATTCTTTTAATTTATCTTCAAGCACTTAACTCACCTCTTTCAATTCCAATAATTAATAATTTAATTTGAAAATAAGACAATTGATTGAATTGTTCTTTATATATTTTTAATCGATATCCTCTATTCTGACGATAGAATTCTATGAACGATTTATAATCTGTCGTACTTACAAATTGTTGATACGCTGTAAAATAACCTTTAATAAATAATTCAAGTACATGGTCTTCAATCGTATTGATTTTAACATTTTGAGTCACTGCAGCTTCATTCATTGAAAGTCCTTTGAGTAATTGATGATATGTAATTGTAGTTTTATTTAGTAATGTAGGTAAAATAATGGTTTGAGATAATATTGGAAATTGTTCTTTATGCTCTAATGCAAACATTATTTGAACTAAATTATTCAATTCATGGACAAATAAATCGGTTACTGCTATGTCTTCAATGAGAGAAACTTGTTGACGCGTATACATTGGTTCTTCATACCCTTGTAGATAATAATGAATCAAACAGTTGCCATTGCACGTTTCATTAATGATATGAAAAAGCTGCTCAATTTCATTTTCTAAATCATTAATTAAGTCACTCTCAATTATAGTTGAATATAATTGCTTTACTTTATTTTGAACTGTGACTTGTTGCGTAATAGGTATAAAGTCTAAATGATTATTTTTGTAATGCGTCATCGTTTGTATAAGTAATTGAATACAACTAAATGTTTGAATAATACTATCGTATGTAAACCTTGGATGAATAGTAATGGTGATATTTGGGTCATCATTACTATTCAAAAATCGCTCAAAAGACGGATATTTTAATTTAGGTAAACTGTGATATAATGATAAAAGTTGTTGGGAACATGCATCAAAAAAAGTTTGATGTGATTTTTTTCCAATTAAAATATTATAGATACTTTTATTGGTTTTATATTCGAATGAATGATTTGATGCATAGGTAATAATAGAATGCATTAATGATTCCTCACTTTATGTAACTAATAAAATAGTAAATAAATTAATCGAAGTGTTAGTTAACATTTGTTATACTAGTGTAGCATTTTTATCAAAGGAGGCGAAGAATTTGGCAAAGTATACAATCGTTGATATGGATACATGTATTGCTTGTGGCGCATGTGGTGCTGCGGCGCCAGACATTTACGATTATGACGACGAAGGTATTGCTTTCGTAATCCTTGATGATAATCAAGGTACTGCAGAAGTACCAGAAGAATTATATGAAGATATGGAAGATGCGCTTGAAGGTTGTCCAACTGATTCAATTAAAATTGAAGAAGAACCATTTGATGGTGATGCCCTTAAATTTGAATAGTTTATGGCACAATCAAATAAATATCAAATCTCCTATTGCTGAGTACTTAATTCAACAATAGGAGATTTTTTTATGATAAAACGCGTTTTAATCGATTGTATAATAGTACAAATATAATTGAAATCACAACACCTTTAATAATATTAAAAGGTATAACGCCAGATAAAATGACAATTTTTAAATTATTAAATACATCTCCTAAATTAAAAATCATCCCATATAAAGGAAGTAACACAAAGTAGTTTAATACACTTAACACAATCGTCATAACTATAGTACCGATTGCGAGTCCTATCACTAGAGAACTTGGCGTATGTGCATGTTGTCTTTGACGTTTTGTAACATAGTAAGCGGATAATAAGAAACTTACACCTGCTAAAAAGTTAGCAACTGGCCCCACTGGATCGCCCATGTTAAATAAAAAGTTAAGTATATTTTTTATGAGTGCTACGATAATACCAGCAACGGGACCCAAAAGGAATGTTGCTAATAATGTTGGCACATCACTAAAGTCTAATGTTAAGTATGGTGGTAAAAATGGTAGCGGAAATTTAATAAATGTTAAAATGAACGCTATCGCACTTAACATACTTATCGTGATAAGACGTTTGTTTTGTTGCATATTGAATTATCTCCTTCCATTCATCTTACTTAGAATAGGAGATAATTTTGCACAACAAAAAATCTCCATCTTCTCCCATCCAGACTATACTGTCGGCTTCAGACTTTCACTGAATCAGCCACTTCATAAGAAGCGGGTCGCAGGCTTGAATTACTGCCGGTTGGGACTTACACCCTACCCCGAAGATGAATTATAACTATATATTAATTTAATTTTTATATTACCTCATGTGAGCACAATGCGCAATAATGGTGCTTAAACTAACTAGATAAAAAAAGAGTGAAATCAGATTCAACATGAATTCTGACCCACTCTTGATATAGCAATTTCATTTTTAGAACATAAGCTAGTACGTTAAGTAAAACGTCGTGATGTACGAGTTTCTACTGTAACTTAAATTAAAGCGCTTGATAGATAAGTGCGTAAGATTGTAATCATATTAGCACTTAGGTTTAGGTAATTTAATGATAAAGGTTGTACCTTTGTTTACTTCGCTTTCTACTTGAATAGAACCACCATGTTCTTCGATAATCATCTTGCAAATAAATAATCCTAAACCAGTACCTTGTTTCCCTCGAGTTCTTGATGCTTCGACTTTATAAAATCTATCAAAAACAAGTTCAAGATGTTCTGGAGATATACCACTTCCGGTATCGCTAATGTACAATGTCTGGTATGTGTCATCAGATGATGAAGTGATTGTAATTGAATCACCTGGTTGAGTATAACGTGTGGCATTATCAATCAGATTTGTTAGTACTTGATCAATACGATCGGCATCATAATCCCACATTTCATCAGTCATTTCTGGCGCGAGTGACATGTCTAACTCTAAATCTTGTGCCTGTTGTTTATACTTCATTTGCATTTTGTTTAATAAAGGTTTAATAGGTTGTTTCTCTTTATTAACAGTTAAACCTTCTGCATCCATACGCGCTACATTCAATAATTCATTTACTAGACGATTTAAACGTTTTGTTTCATCAAGCACGATAGATAAAGAGTCTCGAATTTCATTGGGCTCTGTTACAATGCCATCTACAATGGACTCTGTATACCCTTGTAATAAAGAAATAGGAGTTCTTAATTCATGTGAAACGTTAGCAATGAAGTCTTTTTTCATTTGATCAAGATTATGTTCGTTAGTCATATCTCTAATAATGACTACTAGACCACTACGGCCATCTTGTTGGATTCGCTCGATATAACTCATGATAATGACATAATATTTGTTATTAATTTCGTATTCTTGGAATTCTGTATTCTTAGAAACAAATGTTTTTTCGATTTGCTTTTCAATGTCTTTATATACAGGTGCACTAAGTGATTTAGTAATATCATCAGCCATTTTATTTGAAAGGATAACTTCTCTTTTGTCATTTAGGCCTAGTACACCTTCTATCATAGAATTGATTAGACTATCTCTAATATTTTTTTGAGTTGAAAGTGCTTCAATATTCTCTTGTATTTCAGAACTCATATGATTGAAAGTATGTGATAATTCACCTATTTCATCTTTAGTTGAGACGCTTGTCTGTTTAGAATAGTCCCCTTTAGATATATTTAACGCTTGCGTTCTAAGTTGTCTCAAAGGCTTTGTAATTCTATTTGATAAAAAGAAAGCAAATACAGTTGAAATAGCAATAAAGATAATCGCAGTAATTAGTATGATAATTGTAATTGCATTATTCGTATCTTCAATAGATTTCAAATCTTGATATATAAATACAGCACTATACTTTGAGTTTGCATTGTCTTGTGCTTTCATTGGATAGCCCAATAGAATATAAGAGTGCGAGTTACCATTATTACTAATGGTTATATTTTGAGTAGTAGATTTACCCTTTGAAAAGACTTGTTGGAATTTGGCATTATTGTGTATTGCTTCAAGCATTTTATTTTTAGTTTCACTATTAGAATGATTAAGGCTAGAAGATTTATTTGCCATAATAATCACGCCACCTGAGCCATCAATTAATTGTTGACTATGTTGAATGGCTAATGTCTTATTATCTGCTTGTTCAACTAAGTGACTAATTCTAGACGCGTCTTCCCTTATAGCATTTTCAGTTTGTTGAGTGTAATAATACTGTATAAATGTAATTAAAGCTGCACTTAATAAAATTAAAACTGTCGTTACTATGAAAAGTATAGTTAACCACAGTTTTATTACCACACTATTTAGTCGGCTCGTCATTAGACTTTACCTCGAATTTGTAACCAACACCCCATACAGTTTGAATCATATGTGCAGCATCTTCAGATACACGATTAAGTTTCTCACGAAGGCGTTTTACATGAGTGTCTACCGTTCTTAAGTCTCCGTAAAACTCATAATGCCATACTTCTTTTAATAGTTGTTCACGATCAAAAACTTTATTAGGTGTCTTAGCTAAATAAATAAGTAACTCATATTCTTTAGGCGTTAAATTCACTTGTTGATTATCAGCTAAAACGCGATGCGCATCATTATCAATGATTAAATGATTAAATTCTATAACATCTCTTGCGTGAGGTTCACTTTGTTCAGGTTTAGAAGATTGCGTTCTACGCAATAATGCTTTAACTCTTAATACAACTTCTCTTGGAGAGAATGGTTTAACAATATAGTCATCAGCGCCTGATTCAAACCCCTCAACCCTATTAGTTTCTTCACCTTTAGCAGTAAGCATAATAATAGGTGTGTCTTTATGTTCACGTAATTTAGATGCCACTTCAATTCCATCCATCTCTGGTAGCATCAAGTCTAAAAGTATGCACGCATAGTCATTCTCCATTGCAAGATCATAGGCTTCTTTACCATCACTTGCTTCATGAATCGTAAACGATTCTCTCTCTAGGTAGAGTTTAAGTAATCTTCTAATTCTATCCTCATCGTCTACAATTAAAATTTCGTTTGTCATTTTGTTTATACCTCCTACACATGCTCAATACACTCAATATTATAGCATATAGCATGATTGAAAGCTTTACTTTAAAGTTAACTTTGTGAAAAAAATAGCAAGAGAAATTAAGTTAAATTAAATTCTCTTACTATTGTAAAATATTATTTATTTATTTTCCATTTTCTGCCATGTGTCTTAATACTTTAACTTCATGTGGTGTTAGGACTCTACCCTCACCTGCATTTAAACCTTTAAGATTTAAGTTACCGAACTCAATTCTTGTTAATTTATCAACTTGGTGACCAAAGTGTTCAAACATACGACGAACTTGACGATTTCTACCTTCACTTATAGTAATTTCTACAAGTGTAGTGTTTTTATCTTTATCCTGTTTTTTTACTTTCACTTGTGCTGGTTGCGTAAACCCATCTTCCAGTTCGATCCCTTTTTCTAAAGCTTTGACTTCCTCTCGCATGAGATATCCTTTTAATTTAGCAACATACTTTTTCTGAATGTGGTATCTAGGGTGTGTCATTAAATTCGTAAATTCACCATCATTTGTTAGTAGTAATAGTCCTGAAGTATCATAATCTAATCTGCCAACTGGATAAATTCTAGTCTCTAAATCTTTAAAATAGTCTGTGACTACTGTACGTCCTCTATCATCAGACACACTTGTGATCACTTGCGTTGGTTTGTAGAATAATATATACATTTTGTCTTCTTGTTCTATTTTAATGCCTTCTACTTCAACAGTATCAGAACTTTTAACTTTAGTACCTAATTCAGTCACAGTTTCACCGTTGACTTTTACTTTTCCTTCTGAAATTAAAGTTTCAGCTTTTCTGCGTGATGTATACCCACTATTAGCAATGCGTTTTTGAAGCCTTTCTAATTCTTTGCTCATTTCGTATCTCCTTTTTGATTTACTAAATTACTAAAGAAATCTTCCATCTCTTCTTCATCTTCTTCAGTAGTTGGTAAATCTTCAATTTTTTCTATTCCGAATACATTTAAAAATAAATCTGTTGTTTGTAAAGCATGACTACGAGAATTTTCAACATCTTTTGCTTCAATTAAACCACGGGCAATTAAAGTTCTAACTGCACCATCGGAATTAATGCCTCTAATTAATTCGATATCACTCCGCGTTAATGGTTGATTATATGCAATAATCGACAATGTTTCCATTGCTGCCTGTGATAACTTCATATTTGATTTTTGTTCAATAAGTTGTTCAATATAAGGCGATGCTTCTTTCTTTGAAGTTAAGATATAAGTTGAACCAAATTTTTGAATCATTAAACCACTTGAAGTATACGATGACACTAATTCAGCTAATTTTGCTTGATTAATATCTAGAATCTCTAAAATTTGCTTTTCTTCAAGACCCTCATCTCCCGCTGTATATAGCAATGCCTCTATGATTCCATGTTTATCCAAGATTAAAATTCACTCCTCTAACGATACGTATATCATCAAAATTTTTAACTTGTTCAATATTGATTTGTCCAGATTTAGACATTTCTAATATTGCTAAGAAGTGAGTAACCACTTGTTCTAATGGTTCACTAAAAGTAAACAAACTAAAGAAGTTAAACGATGTATGATGTTTTAATTGTGTCGTTACTTTTTCAGTTGCTTGTTGAATCGTAAAACTTTCTTTAACGATGTCAACAGTCTTAGGTGTATTAAGTGCTAGTCTATTTTTTACACGTTGATAAGCAACAATTAAATCAGTTAAATCTAATGTTTGACTTTGATCCCATGTGACGGCTTTTTCAAGATGGGATAAATCAGTTGGGTGCTTAGTGAAATAGTGCTCGCGTTCTTCTTTCTTTTCGGTTAATAATTCTGTATATTCTTTATAATTTTGATATTCAATAAGTCGACCCACTAAATCTTCTCGTGGATCTTCCTCTAAATGTTCGTCAACATCATGTTGCGGTAGCAATAATTTGCTTTTTATCATTAACAACTCTGATGCCATAACTAAATATTCACTCGCTATATTGATTTCTAATTGTTTCATAGCATGAACATATTGCATATATTGTTCTGTTAATGATTTCATAGGTATATCATAAATATCAATTTCATATTTTTGAATTAGGTGTAGTAATAAATCTAATGGGCCATTGAAGGCATCTAATTTTACTTCATACATGTTAATCGTCCTTATAATGAATCTAAATCGTGCATAATTTACTAAAGTATTATAGCATGAATATTACAAACATTAAATTAAGGATGAGTCGGATTGGAAAAAGCCTTAATCGATTTTTATTATTATTTTCATAAACAGCAACATTATTTCTTATGTCATGATATTTTAGAGGATGCTTGGAAAGCAAATAGTCAGTTTTCTAAAAAGGATGGCATTGTAAGCCTAATTTTATTTTCTACTGCCATGTATCATTATAGAAGAGGAAATACCAAAGGTGCGCGGATAACTTTTGAAAAGTCATTAAATACGTTTAATGACGCATATGATAAAACTGTGCTAAATCTTAGTGAACAGGCATTTCAAACATTAATTGTGAATGAGATTAAAGCTATAGATGACTTGAAACCATTCAAACCGGTATATTTGCCTATCAATTCAACCTTTGAAAAACAAATAATAGATAGGTATCCAGATTATTCTTTTACATTTCTTTCTACTGAAGATAATTATATTGTTAATTATCACAAACTTAGAGATAGAAGCGATGTGATCAATGCTAGACAACAAGCATTGATGTATAAAAAGAGGATGAGAAGTTGGATGGATAATTAGTTAAAATTCAAACTGCCACTAAATAACTCGCTTTACTGTAGAAATAGAGAGTATTTTATTAGAGTCTGAGACAAAAATAATATAGTAATACTATTTGGGATTTTCCCAATAGTTGACTGATTGATGAAGACACTTAAGTTAAGTTGCTTTTAGTTCTAGTTGTTTTTTTAAGGTAGAGCCCCAGCAAAAAGAAATTCTACAAGCAAAGCAAGCTGGGGATCGGGGCCCCAGCAAAGAGAATTTCACTAATAAATTCTACAAGCAAAGCAAGCTGGGGATCGGGGCCCCAGCAAAGAGAATTTCACTAAGAAATTCTACAAGCAAAGCAAGCTGGGGATCGGGGCCCCAGCAAAGAGAATTTCACTA
>NZ_JAESMI010000111.1:0-4571 GCF_017893095.1 Staphylococcus sp. GDX8P80P
TTTTAAAAATTCAGTGCCTCTCTTTTCTATTTACTAACTATCGAGTGCTTTATATTCTTCCTTGTAACAATAAGTAATAGCCTATAGTAGCTAAAATCAAATAGATCATAGTACCGACAACGAAAGAACGCACTTGAACTTTAAAGGGTATATGTTTACTAAATATAGGGCCTAATACTAAATTTCCTATGCCTATGATAATAGGACCTGCTAAAAAGAATATGATAATTTGCCACGACATCATATTTACTCCTTATTCGCTTCAAAGAATGTATTTACTATCTCTTCAAAGCTTAAATCTTTGCCGACATAAGCTATGTCAGAGAAGTCTTGTGCTTCTGTCATCTCATTTGTATTAATAATTACATCTAACCCAGCATTCATGGCACCAGTAGCACCATTGGCTGAATCTTCAATAGCTAAGCAATGTGCAGGTGAATAATTTAAGCGTTGTACAGCCGTTAAATAAAGCTCTGGGTCTGGTTTCACCGCTTCAACATCTTCTCTTCCTACAATCACATCAATATAATCGTTAATACCTAACGTTTGAATCGTAGGCATAATTTCTTCCCTATAACTACTTGTCGCAATCGCCATAGGTATGTGTCGTTGTTTTAAATATTTCATTAATGAAGACACTGTGTCGATAATATCTAATTCATGACTCGTATTATTGTGTTCATCATATATTTTTTGTTTCTTCTCAATACCAATTTGTTGTTCAAGATAGTCATGTAACCCTTGCGCATGTCCCCCAATGTGACTTCTGTAAAACTCAAGTGTTACAGGTTTCACACCATGAAATGAAAGATGTTTATTAATTATTACATATAAGTGTTTCTCAGTATCTATAATGGTACCGTCGAAATCAAATACTACAGCTTTATACATAAGATTGCTCCTTTAATTACTCCAATTATTGCTAAGTTTATCATATGACATATGAATTTCATACTTCGCCGAATAAGTACTAACACGTTTAAAAGGAAACGCTATTTGAATGCGCAAATTTAATTCATGTTAAATCGCGTTACGATTAGATTACAAAATAATTAAATCGAACTTCATTCAAAAGTCCTAGTGCTAATATTAATAAAGAGTGATACAATCAGTGTGTATAAAAGAACGGTGTACGACTTAAGGGAATTTACAGGCTAAATGCTTTTTACATACGTTAAATAAATATAGGAGGTCATTGCATGTTGTTAGACAAATTTGAAACTTACATTATCAACATTGTAGGTTTAAAATCTAGATCAACTCGAAAACATTTAATTAAAGTCTGCAAAGACGTTAAATTTTGCGATTCATTTCAATATTCAATAATCAAATACGATGATATACCCGTTTTAGAAGTTAGCTTACCTAAGCAGCAACTGCCATATTTTATTAGCTTTTTAAGTTTTTATCAATTCTCAATTTATCAGATTTTATCTCCTAAACGAGTAAATACGTTACTAGATACTGAACAACCTTATCAATCATCTAAACGTTTTGATTTAGCAATAGACGGCCTCCAAGATGCATTCATTAAAGATAAAGTTATTGATATTATGACTTATTTCTCAAATAACTTTGATATCAAATACACATTAAATAACAACTGTGCAAGCGTATGTTGTGCACCTGAAATATTCAGCAAATTACTACAAACGATTGCATGCAGAAATATTGATATTCTTTCTGCATCTTATAAAACACGTGTACTACATAAAGCAAACATTTCTTAATTAACTATCATCATAGTAGATCTATAATAGGTAGAATAACCAAACTAGTTAGGAGTGGGACAAAGAATTTAAATAGAATTCTGTCCCACTCCTTATGCATTTTCTTTTTATGATAACAATGGGTTTAAATCCAAGTGACGCTCTGTTTATGGTGAGTAAGTGATAGAAACGTTTTACCAAAATAGGATTGTACACAAAAAATGACCAGTAGAAAATCTTATTCCAGATTTTCTGCTGGCCTTTTACTTAAATACATTATTTTTTGTCATTGTCATCATAAACTAAATGTTCAAATGCTTCACGTACTTGTGGGACAGTCATTCCAACTACCACCTGAACGTTTTTATCACTTTTCACGAGTCCATGAGCCATTTGTTCATGAGTGAAATAACCACTATCTTCAACTTTTGATTCATCATTAACTGTTAGGCGTAAACGCGTTGTACAATTTGTAACGTCTTTAATATTTTCTTTTCCGCCTAATCCTTCTAAATAATAATGTGCTTTCGCTTCATATTCATTGCTAGGTTCAAAGCCTGAATTATCCGTACTTCCATCGCCTTTTTTCTCTTTGTAATCTTTCTTAGAGAATAATTTAACTTCTTCTTCAGCTCGACGTCCTGGTAATGGAATATCAAATTTCAAGATTAAGTATCTGAATACAACGAAATAGATACCTGAGAAAATCAAGCCTATCACAACTTGAGCTACATAAGTTAACCAATGATTTTGTCCTAATGGAATCCAGTTCGTCGCGATGAAATCAAGTAAACCGCCGCCCATGTTACCAACAACGCCGAAACCATACATAATTGTATCCATTGTCGCTGCTAATAATGCATGAATTACAAATAAGTAAGGTGCGATAAATAAGAATGTAAATTCTAAAGGTTCAGTAATACCAACAACTACCGCAGTTAAAGTAGCTGGTACTAACAATGCTGCAACCTTTTTGCGGTTTGCTTTAGGCGTTGTAGAATACATTGCTAATGCAATACCAATCGCACCAAACACTTTACCATTACCTTGTAACATGAAACCATAATGGAATTGTTCTTTTAAAGGTTTACTACTTTCAGCAAACTCATTTAAATGTCTAAACCATTCTGCTTTAAGTCCATCTTTTGCTACAACTGGACCTACTTCAATTGGTGCATAAATGAAGTGATGTAAACCAGTTGGAATTAACACACGTTCTAAGAAATGATACAGCCAAACACCAATATAACCAGATGCGATAATGAAATGTTGCATTGATTCAATACCACTTTGTATTGTTGGCCATACAACACATGTGATTGCTGCAATTGGTAACATAACAAAGAATGATATTGTTACAACAAATGTTAAACCTTGGAATACACCTAACATTTCTGGTAATTTCTTGCTATAGAATCGGTTATGTATCCATGTCACGATGGCAGAAATAATGATACCACCAAGAATATTTGTATCTAATGTTTCGATACCAGCAATTGCTTTTAATCCAGTTACATTTTCAACACCTTTTTCTAAGTTGGCACCAAATGTATGTGGCCATTGCGTTAAAATCGCGTTGATAAATGTATTGAACATTAAATAGCCCATTAATGCAGCTAAAGCAGCATGACCAGGTGCTTTCTTAGCTAATGATAAAGGCAATCCAACCACAAATACGATTTCCATATGATTGAAGATAACCCAACCACCTGATTCAATCACAGACCAAAATTTAAACCAAAATGTATGATCATTTGCTAATCCGCCCATGATAGTTGGATTTTTGAATAATGTCGCAAAACCTAATACAATCCCAAAGAATGCAAACATTAATACGGGAACGATCATAGCACTCCCAAATCGTTTAATAGCGTTCATAATTTAACCCCCAAATCTTTCTATGTTGTACTTAAGTTCATCGTACATATAAAAGCGTTTTCTTAATATCTATTATAGTAAACGCTTACACATATACAATGACGTTGACCGATTTTGAAATAATTTTGTATAATCAGTTTATGTTTTCTATACATGAAAATATTTTCAGGAAAGAATGAGAGGTGTCTTTGTGCTATTAGATGAAAAAGTAAATGCTAATTTCGACAAGTTAAATGATAACGACCTTCAAATTGCACATTTTGTAAATACGCATGTCAATCAATGTAAAATTTTAAAAATACATGAACTCTCGCAATTCACTCATGCATCTAATGCTACGATTCATCGTTTCACACGAAAGTTAGGATTTGATGGTTATAGTGACTTTAAATCCTATCTTAAATTTGAAAGTGAACATTTAAGTCAACTACCCAAAGATTCAATGGATGCTTTTAAACAAGAAATAGAAACAACATTTAGCTATTTAGATCGCATCGATTATAATTTGATTACAGATAAACTGAATCATGCATCTACTGTTTATTTATATGGCACCGGTCGCGCGCAAAAAAACGTTGCGGAAGAAGCGCAACGAATATTGTTAACAATGCATAAAAATATCATTGTCTTACATGACGTACACGAATTAAAGATGGTACTGAACCGTTCAGTAGCTGAAGATTTATTTTTCATTATTTCTCTTTCTGGTGAAAGTCATCAACTTTCAGATGTAACTAATCTACTTCAATTACGTCAAAAATATTTTATCTCAGTGACAACAATGAAAGATAATACACTAGCGCAAAAGGCTAGCTACAACGTTTATGTATCAAGTAATACGTTCTATTTATATGATGGTACAGATTACTCAAGTTTTATTAGTTATCATATTTTCTTCGAAACATTACTACGAAAATATAACGAACGTAAAGATAGCGGTGAACTCAGTTAAGCGTGATTAACTAAAACATACTAAGATTAGCT
>NZ_JAESMI010000112.1:0-6919 GCF_017893095.1 Staphylococcus sp. GDX8P80P
ACAATTCGTCAAATAATAAAAGTGTTCGTAAAGTAGTTCATAGATAGATTTTGCTTGCTTAAGTTATTTCGCTTTCCTGTGGGAAAGGCTCTAAAGCAGTTCTTTGATTTTAATCATTAGAACTACTTACGTAAGTGTGTGAACATTTACGTTCCTTTTCCCCAGCAAAGAGATTTTCGTAATTCAACTATGTATCTCCAAATTACAATAAATTAGGCACTTCGTTAATTTAGTGAACATCACTAAACTAAATTAACGAGGTGCCTTATATATTATTAACTTATTCTTCTTCACCATTTTCATCATATTTCGTAACGCTACCGTCTGAGGTTACTATATATGATCCAGCTAATTCACCATTTTTATCAGTAAATGAGAAGCCCCAATCGCCGTCAGAATTTTTTTCTGGTTCTTTATAAGTGTATGTGTCTGTATCTAAGGTATGCCCTTCGTATGCTTCGACTTTATCAATGACATTATCGCGTGTCACCGTTTCATCACTTGAACTATTATCGTTATCTTCTGAGTTTGAACTATCGAAATCTTCAGGTTGTCTAGCTGTTTCTGACGTAATATGACTTGCTACCTTTTCAATTTCTGAATCTGACGCGTTCTTCATCTTCTTCGTTTGACCATTATTTAAAATTCGAGCAGTTTCTTGTTTAGAGTAGCCATCTTCAGTCCAACGATGATCTTGGAAATGACTTGGTACATCATAAAATGTGACTGTTCCATCATTATTATCTTTAAACGTAATGTGACCTAACGCATTAACAGACGGTGCTAATACGATCGTTCCCTCAGGGTACACCTCTGACGCATCTTCATTATATGAATTAATCGGTTTGCCCGACATATCTATAGGTTCATACGTATGGTCTTCTCCATTAAATATTTCATCCGCGTCATTTCGTGCTGTCAGCCACACTTTAGCAAAGTATTCTTTCGTATTTTTATCATTACTGTCGGCCGAATGCGTACTATTAGAACCGCCACTAATCGAAATTTGTTTTGCCACTTTCTTATAATCTGAATCTTTGCCATATTTATGATATAAATCTTTAACATCAAGTTCATATCCTAAGTCGGATTGAATAAATTGTTGATATTTGCCTATATTTTGCGTACCTATTACTGCTACTTTATCATCACTCACACCGATTAACGTCGCAAAGGATCCTTTGCCAGGTGAAGCACTATAAAATGTCATCCCTTCTGGTGCGTCTTCAACTGCTTCTCCAGTTGCTTGTAATTCGTATTTATCTATACTTTGTTGCCTTTTCCCAGTATTACTATTTTCAATGTATGAATGACGCTTTAAATCATTGGCAGTTATCGCTATATTAGACACACGGTCATCACTTAGCGCTAATGCCACTTTCTCTGCTTGATTTAAATCTTTAACACTGTTTACTGAATTCGCATCATTATTTTTCTTATTATTAGTACTATTATCAGATTTCGAATTACTATCGTTATTCGATTTATCCGTTTGTGATGATTTGTTATTATCGTCGGATGCTCCATTTCCAAGTCCAAAGTTACTTAAACTACAACCAGCTAATAACATTGTTCCAGTAAGCGCACCAATCATTAAATAATTTTTCTTCATTTCTCTCCACCCTTTAATCCCTTTGTAAAATAAATTGCGAAACGCTTGTAATTCAATTTATTTAATCAAATTACTTAATATGTTGACGAACAAATTTGCCAGCATATCCTTTGAAAGATTCTCCTCCAGAAGCTTCTTGCTTAGCATACATATCGGTAGCAGTACCACCTAAATTGTGTCCATACGTTCTCATACCGTACATTGTAGTATATTTGCTATTTAACATAGGCGAACCTGACGCACCTGATCTAAAAATGTCTTTCGTTTGAATTTCTGAACCATTAGGGGAAAATTGTGTTACGCGAAATTTACTAAGATATGGTTTCGTATTGTCACCATTAATTTTTGAGTAACCTAATGAATATAATGGTGTATTAAATTTCAATTTCTTAATTTCAGAATCTGTCGCAATACGCATTGGTTTAGCATACTTCGACATATTTTCTTTAGTGTGGACTATCGCAATATCATATTGCGGTACTTTAATCACTTCACTCGCATGAAAAGTATAAGGTATTGATTTACCATTACGATTCAATTGAAATTTAATATATTTTGGTGCTGCGGCTTTACCATATTTATCATCAATAACATGTCCATTTGTGACAAAAGTATGCGCTCCAATAACCGTGCCAGTACCCATTGAGTCTTGTCCTTTATATTCTGGAATCCCCACTTTCCAACCATTTAAATTCGAAACACGACCAATAGATTTCAAATTACTTTGGGATGCATTTGGATAATATTTGTTTGAAATTGAACTGTTACTGATCTTTTTAGCTTTTAAATATCCTGAGTACTCACCTGCATGTAAGCCATCATAATAATAGTTACCAACAGCTTGCGCTTCATCATGATGACTAGCATAACCAAACATCGTTGTTCCAATCACTACACTTGCAATAAATGTTTTACCAACTTTTGATTTCCACATATTATTCTCCTCAATACCTTTCTTTTATATAGCTATGTCACGACATACATCGCTCAATATAATAATTTTTCAATATTATTATATGATATTAGTCGGACAATATACGTCTTTAGACTTATTTTTTAATAAAACTTTAGACTTATTTTTTAATTTAATAACAAAAACAAAGTATTTTTTGTTTACAAAATAAATTGATAGAGGTAAACTGTAAAACATATTTAAAAAATATATTTATGGAGGGGTACTCAAGCCTGGCTAAAGAGGCCAATCATTTATGATTGGTAGGAGCTTTTTGCTCGCGTTGGTTCAAATCCTTCCCTCTCCGCTATTTCTAGACTGGAACGATGATCGTTTCAGTCTTTTTTATGATTTAAAGATCGTCCCAACTCGTTGCCATATAAAAAACGATTCCTACTAAGTCATTGACAATTGCTAGTGAGCAAGGTTACTATTTGTTTAAATTACTTTGAAAGAGATACGTTTTTCCACTTGAACTGTCCTTATCAATACATATTTTTTTACCTAGTTCTGCAAACGCTTTCTCTTTTCAAAAGAAAGGAAGGTCATTATGGAAGAAATTAAGGCGATATTTAGCAAATTGTTTGAATTCTTACCACGTGTAATTATTAATTTATTTATCTAACATGGATTCACTGATTTACATTTTCAAAAATTAAATAAAATAGAGGTGCTGTTTATGAAAACAAAAGAGAACCGATTTAGTATTCGTAAATTAAGCGTAGGTGCGTCATCAATTGTAGTAGCGACATTGCTATTCATGGGAGGTGGCTCAGCACAGGCAGCCGAGAAACAACAGGAATTGGGAACTCCTGATACGGCGTCAGCACAATCTATTGGGGATAATGACACACCAGAAGCTCAAAAGGGACAAGTTCAATCCGTTGAACAAGCAAAGCACAATGTGTCTCAAATTAAAAATGAAAATAACAATCAAACAAGCTTACATAATGAACTTCATCAAACGGATGCATCTAAGGATCATGTTTCTTCCAACGAGACGCATCAACCTTCTACTGAAGAATCTGAGAAGCCAGATTCAAATACAGACAATCAACACACAGAAGTGACATCAACTTCTCAACAAACACATTCAACTGAAACACCAACTTCTAAAACAACTACTAACGAAGTCACATCAACAGAACACGCAGCATCATTAGAACAAGATGAACGATCTTTACAATCATCTGAACCATCATCGAAGACGGATGATTTAACTAAGAAAGTGACACCACATACTGAACCACAAGTTAACCAAACATCTGAAACTAAACAAGCGGACTTAAATCAACCCCGTTCAAATACTGTTAAATCTAAGGATACAAGTGTGTCTTCAAATGACGTACATTCGAGCAAGAGTGGCGCAACTGAACAACAACAGTCAACGCAATCCACTCAATCAAAAGACGACAATCAACAAGCGTCATCACAACTAAAAGATAACCATCAAAGCGAGGCACTTAAAGCAACCACACCGTCACAGCAACAAACGATAACTAAAAAAGAGGCAACGGCAACTCAAGCATCACAAAATCTCAACACAGAAAAGGGCGATCATGCTAACATTTCTATTGATGCACAAACTAACCCTTTCAATAACGACAACCCTTCTAAGGAAGATAAAGATGCACAATCAGGGTTAAATACACTTAAAAATAATTCAGTCGCAACAACCAATACGCAATCTAAATCTCAAGCGGCAAGTGGCACAAAAGATCAAACTAATAAAGTTGCGAAACAAGCTCAGTATAAAAACCAAGATCCTATTATTTTAGTTCACGGCTTTAGTGGTTTTACTGATGATATAAGCCCATCTGTATTAGCACATTATTGGGGTGGCGATAAATTAAACATTCGCCAAGATTTAGAAGAAAACGGTTATGAATCTTATGAAGCAAGTATTAGTGCATTTGGTAGTAACTACGATCGTGCCGTTGAACTTTATTACTATATTAAAGGTGGAACGGTTGATTATGGGGCTGCACACGCTACCAAATATGGTCATGAGCGTTACGGCAAAACATACGAAGGTGTCTATAAAGATTGGCAACCAGGTCAAAAAGTCCATCTAGTTGGACATAGTATGGGTGGTCAGACCATTCGTCAATTAGAGGCATTATTAAGAAATGGTAATCCAGAAGAACAGGAATACCAACGTGTTCATGGTGGCGAAATTTCACCATTATACCAAGGTCAACACGACAATATGATTTCTTCCATAACGACGCTTGGTACGCCACATAACGGTACACATGCATCAGATTTATTAGGTAACGAGGCGCTTATTCGTCAAATTGTCTTTGACGCAGGAAAAGTACTTGGCAATAAAGATTCACGTGTAGACTTCGGTCTGTCTCAATGGGGTCTAAAACAACAACCGAATGAATCTTATATCGACTACGCCAAACGTGTTAAAGATTCTAAATTATGGCAAACAAAAGACAATGGCTTTTATGATTTAACACGTGAAGGCGCGACAAATCTTAATCGCCAAACATCTTTAAATCCAAATATTGTATATAAAACATACACTGGTGAATCAACACATGCGTCATTATTCGGACGTCAAAAATCAGATTTAAATTTATATTTCCCGTTCACCCTTACTGCTAATGTGATCGGCAAAGTAGCTGAAAAAGAATGGCGAGAAAATGATGGCTTAGTGTCTGTTATTTCGTCACAACATCCATTTAATCAAGCCTTTACTCAAGCTACAGATACGAATCAAAAAGGCATTTGGCAAGTCACTCCAACGAAACACGATTGGGACCACATCGATTTTGTAGGTCAAGACAGTTCTGATACGAAGCGTACTAGAGACGAACTACAACAATTTTGGCATAGTTTAGCCGATGATTTAGTTCAAAGTGAGTCGCTAACACGTTAGGCTTAACACATATTTCAATCTAACCGAAGGGAGGTCCTCTCATGTCTGGTACTGTGCTTCAATTAATAGGTTCTTTATTTAATATTTTGAAAGTCTTATTTTCATAAATAAATGACAAATCAAATAAGCACCACTTATCTTAAAAAGCATTTGCTTCTTAACATAGGTGGTGCTTATCATTTGTCGTTGATTGCCATTGTACTTGAAAGGTCTCTTGTTCATCATGATTATGTTAACCACGACTGACTATTTCGCACGCGCATTCATAGATTGTACGTTACTGGAGGCATTACCTGCAGTGGAGACGATTACTTTATCGATTGCGCCATTTGATTGATCTACCTTGTGCTGCAATTCACTATTTAGACCTAGCAAATTATTCGCTTGCGTTTCATCGCTATTCAACTCTTCCAAGCCATTGACAATCTCAGTCGCTAATACTTCACATGCATCGTCACTTTCAACATATACTTTTTCTTTTACAATACTTTCAATTGCTTCGATTAATTCTGATTTTTGAATTTGAATATCAATCATGACTATTACTCCCTTAAATTTTGTTGACATATCAAAAAATTTATGTCTTTAAATTTATACCCTTTTTAAGCATAGATATTCAAAATAGTATCTATCAAACAGCCCGAATCCCCCTATAACATCTAGCTCATTAAGCCCCTTGAAAGGCTTGATAAAGGCATTATACCTTAATTCAAAAGGAGAAAATACTTAAATTTTTAAATATGACAAATGTGTCATATTAATGAATATTGATATATTTTTCACTAATCAATCGTCTAACTTTTTCGGCACAAAAACAGCTGCTTCGCTATCATCTGGATAGTAAAATCCATTTGGCACGGTTTGTAATTCGATTAAGCTTCCCCACGGACTTTTCACATAAACGGTACAGTTACCTTCCTTATCTTCATATTTTGTATTCGCATGAGGCTCAGATATCGGCTGTCCACCAGCACGCGTTAACTGTTTAACAGCTTCATCAAAATGTTCTGCCCCGATATAAAATGAAATATGTGTAAAACCAATATCCTGTAATG
Source organism: Staphylococcus sp. GDX8P80P (assembly GCF_017893095.1). NCBI lineage: Bacteria > Bacillati > Bacillota > Bacilli > Caryophanales > Staphylococcaceae > Staphylococcus > Staphylococcus sp. GDX8P80P. The sequence goes on from NZ_JAESMI010000112.1 coordinate 6,510, forward strand.
ATTGCGCTTGACCTTGATACAAGCCAAGTATGCGTTCAACCGTTTCTCCACCACGTGGCACGTCGTTCTTTCGTTGACTATCATAGGCAATCTTACCATTAAGGAGCCTGGGACATAAATAATATGATGGTGCTATTTTGCAAATTCGCAGTAGCTGACTGAACTGAAAATGCGCTTAAATCAAGCTTTTCTCAGTTCTAGTCATCCTTGCGGAGGTGAGCGGGGCCCCAACACAAAAAATCACGAAAGTGATTTTACAAGCTAAGCAAGTTGGGGTCGGGGCCCCAGCAAAGAGAATTTCATCAAGAAATTCTACAAGCAAAGCAAGCTGGGAGTGGACGACGAATTTAAAAAGAATTCTGTCCCACTCCCATTCAAGAAGCTGAAAAACTGGGAAAGATGAATAAAAA
>NZ_JAESMI010000113.1:0-675 GCF_017893095.1 Staphylococcus sp. GDX8P80P
AATGAACTGACAAATTAAAATCGCTTTAAGTCGTATTCTCAAAGAATCTATAAATCACTCGTATATACACAGCCCCTTACTATCAGTTAAAGTGTCACTTTTCGGTTCTAATATTTATTATTCATAAGATATGCAATATATGATACAATTCATTCAAATATATATTTGAATGAGGTGCTCTATGGTTCAGAGTATTGTAACTGCGGCAATACTTTATATTGCAACTGCGGTAGATTTATTAGTGATTTTATTAATATTTTTTGCTAGAGCAAAGACTAGAAAAGAATATAGGGATATTTATATAGGTCAATATCTAGGATCGATGATCCTCATATTAGTCAGTTTATTTTTAGCTTTTGTGTTAAATTATGTTCCAGAGAAATGGATATTAGGTTTATTAGGTTTGATCCCCATCTACTTAGGTATAAAAGTTGCTATTTATGATGATTGTGAAGGTGAAAAAAGAGCAAATAAAGAATTAAATGAAAAAGGTTTGTCCAAATTAATAGAGACTGTTTCTTTAGTGACAATTGCAAGTTGTGGTGCAGATAATATTGGTTTATTTGTCCCTTATTTTGTAGCATTGGATATTATTGAATTACTGACTACCTTAATTGTATTTTTAGTTTTAATTTTCTTTTTAGTATTCACAGCACAAAAACTAGCTAGAATTCC
>NZ_JAESMI010000114.1:0-4586 GCF_017893095.1 Staphylococcus sp. GDX8P80P
TGAATTTCTCTTCGTTGGGGCCCCGCTCACCTCCACAAGGATGACTAGAACTGAGAAAAGCTTGATTTAAGCGCCTTCTCAGTTCAGTCAGCTACTGCGAATTTGCTAATTAGCATGATTATATTATTTATGTCCCAGACTCATCTTTTATTTCAAACTACAATTGCATGTGCCACCCGTTGCACAACCATCATGACCGGTCTTAAAGAATGGATTTCCCGCTTCTATTTTTACATTTTGCGAAACTGACAGCGCAATCTTGCTTACTACTTCATCTATTAAATTCTGTAGTGATACTTCTTTAGATTTATAATCCATAACCACAGGCAACATTTCATAAGCTCTTTTACGTCGTCTTGTTTCTAACATGACTTTTTGATAATCGGGGTGATATTTTCCAAACCGCATTACCTCATCATAAGCAACCTTAGATTTCAAGAAGGCTTGGTACATGAGATGTGCTTCATCATCTTGATTCAATCTCTCTTGAGCTTCCCGAAAATCATGATACAGTTCTGATTGAACAATCATATCCGAAAGGCCTTCGATGTCATCAAGGATTGACATTGTTTCTTCTGTATACAATGCATAGTCTCCTTTCTAAATTAGATTATTTTTCTAAGAAAATTAGTGAATAGTAATCTTTCATGACTTCTCCACCCATTTCTTCATATTTAGTATTTAACATTCTAGAACGGTGCATATCAGAATTCATCCAACTATGAATTAATGTTGGTACATCATCAAAATCATACCCAACATTTTGACTTGTCGTAGTAAATGAAATATTCTCATTACTTAGTTGGCTTTTTAACGCATCCTCTGTAAACTCAACATCATTAGAACCAGTTGCTTCGTATAAATTTACTGATGCAATATGCGCAATATCCGAGTTAACTTTTAACGGTTTAATGTTTTTTAGTTCTCTCATCTCATTAGTAATTTCGTATAGCGTCATTAATTGGTTCGGGTTTTGTTCATAAGGCAGTTTATCTTTCTGAGCATTATTAAAATTATCTCCTTTATCATCTTCTTCAGTCTCATTAGCTAAAGGATACGGTTTAAGAAATGCTAGTGCCTCTTTATCTAGAAAGCGAATGCCCATAATTTGATTAGATTGTTGATCAACATACACTTGTGCATACACATTCCCATATTTTATTAATGTTTGTGTCTTGATATCTTCATCAGATAGTTCAAAATTATAACGTTGACCATCCACTTTTATTGAAGGATCGGGGTTAATACTTGTATTTTCAAAGATACGTGACGCACTCTCGTTTATCTTTAAAGGTGCGACATTTGCTTTATTACCTGTAGCATAAACTGACTTTATTTTATGTTCTTTAGTTGAAACGATATAATATTGATTATCTTTTTTAAAGACATAGTTCATATAATGGCCTCTAAACGGATATGTACGACTTGCTTGGCCAAATTTATCAGTTAGCGTATCTATATCTTTACCAATCCAAGTACCTACCCCTTCTTTAGGTGCAGGATTTTCAGTGGTATTGTGCGTCTTAGGTGTTTGATTTGAATGATTGGTTGACACGGTTTTATTTGGGTTCTCTAATACATCAAATTTAAGTCTTGGTGAGTAAAATAAATAAATAAGAAATAAAACTAAAAATATTACACCTAAAACTTTAATAACTAATTTTGCCATCTTTCACCCACCTATTTTGAATTATATCTATTGTACAAAATAACTAATTTATTAATCAAGATATCCTACTTAAGATGACACTTGTGGCATACCCCGTTTTCTTTTTGTCATTAACATTATCATATTAAAAAAAGGGAGCAGGGTAGAATTCTTTTTGAATTCATTGCCCCACTCCCGCAAGTATGTCCAGTATAAAGAAGCGCTACTTTAAAGTGCTTTTTCTTACAGTATACTGCTACGACATTGCTAAGTAGTCACAACAAATTATGTTGTCTGCTTATCATGATATGAATTGATTATAGGCCTAATGTAGCTTTAATCAATGACGTTGTTTCTCCACCTGGGTAAAATACATATAGTAGTAAGTAAACTGCTACACCAGTAATCGCTGTAAAGAACCAAATAATTGATGCAATTGGTCCTGCTTTTCTATGCCAATTAAACTTATCTTTGAATGCTGTAATAATTTGAACTAACCCAAGAACGCCACCAATTGTAGCTAAATTAATGTGGAATATTAAAAATATCTTATAATACGTTCTAACTGAATCTGGTCCCCCAAAATCTGTATTACCTATAAATATCGTTCTTGATGCATAGATAATAAAGAAAGTTAATGCAAAAATTGCTGCCCATAACATTGTTTTCTTGTGCTTATCTATATCTCTATGCCAAATTTGCCACCAACCAATGGCAACAAAAATAGCACTTATCACAATACAACTTGTACTAATCGTTGGTAGAATTGGTAAATTCATATGTTTCATCCTTATTTAATTTGTATATTTTAAATCATTTTTATAAGTGAGATAACAACAACTAAAACGAAAAATACTACTAAATAATTTAGAGAGTATATAAACATTTTTGTTGCCCATTTAGTTTGATCTGTATTTCTCTTAAATGACGTTAAACCTATATAAAGCCAACCTAAATTGAGCAATGTTCCTAATACTACAAATGTTGTTCCAAGACTTGATAATAGGAATGGTAATGGAAGTAAAAATATTAACCATATAAACATACTTATTCTAGTACGTTTGAATCCTTTAACAGATGGTAACATAGGAATATTAGCTAATGCATATTCATCACTTCGTTTAATTGCTAAAGCATAAAAGTGAATTGGTTGCCAACAAAAAACAACTAAAAATAATGCAATTGCAACGAGACTTATATTTCCATCAATTGCAACCCATCCAATTAATGGTGGTACTGCACCTGGAAAACTTCCTACTACTGTATTCCAAGTTGTATGTCTTTTAGACCAAATTGAATAATAAGACACATAACCTACGATGCCGATAAGTCCTAGTACGCCTGATGGTACATTTAATAAGAATAAACAAGCTTCTCCTACTAACATCATACCAAAACTTAAAAATAATAAATTTTTATCTGAAATTCTATCATTAACTGTTGGTCTATTTTGTTTACTTGGCATTATACGATCAATGTCCTGATCATAATAATTGTTTAATGCACAAGCACCACCCATAATTAATGTTGAACCAATCAACATTAATAGAATTTGAGGTATTGACGATAGGAAGGAATGATTGGTCATCACAACTGCTAACCAAGCGCCTGCAAATGCAGGAATTAAGTTACCTTGGACCAATCCCATCTTGATAATCTGTTGTAACTCTTTAAACGATACACGGCTCGATGGTTGTGACAAAGTTTGCTCTTTGCTCATGATCCCCCTCCTTAAATTTTCCATATAATACTATGATATAGTAATTACTAAAAATTGACTAGTTTATATCAAATTTAATTGTGACACTTTAGCGACATTCTACTACACTAATTTTTTGTTAGTTCTTATTGTTGTATAATTATTTTAATAATATAATTTCAATAAAAAAGACATTAATTAAGCGTAATCAATTGTATTTAGAAGATGCACTTAATTAATGATGGGGTGTATAACATTGTTTAATAAACGAAACCTTAAATGGTTATCTGTATTAGCAACTATCATAATGGCATTTGTACAACTTGGTGGTGCATTAGTTACTAAGACTGGCTCAGAAGATGGATGTGGATCATCTTGGCCTTTATGTCACGGTGCATTACTCCCTGACAATTTACCAATAGACACTATTATTGAATTAAGTCATCGCGCTGTCTCAGGTATCTCATTAATTGTTGTACTGTGGTTAGCTATTACTGCATGGAAACATATTGGCTATATTAAAGAAGTAAAACCATTAGCTATTATAAGTATCGCATTTTTACTTGTTCAAGCATTAATTGGTGCAGCAGCTGTTATTTGGCAACAAAATTCATATGTATTAGCGCTGCATTTCGGCATATCTTTGATTAGTTTCTCTTCAGTATTCGTTCTAATGCTGATCATATTTGAAGTTGATAAGAAATATGAAGCCGATGAATTATATATCAGAAAGCCTTTAAGAAGATTAACATGGATCATGACAGGAATTGTGTATGTAACCATTTATACTGGTGCGTTAGTTAGACATGCAAAGGCAAGTTTAGCTTATGGTGGTTGGCCGTTACCTTTCCATGATATTATTCCACATACTGAACAAGATTGGGTTCAATTTGCGCATCGTGGTATGGCATTTATTACATTTATATGGATTATGATCACATTTATTCACGCAGTTAAGAATTATTCTGAGAATAGAACGATACGATATGGATATACGACTGCATTTATTCTCATCATATTGCAAGTCATTACTGGTGCGTTATCTGTAATGACGAACGTCAATTTATTCATTGCACTTTTACATGCATTATTTATCACACTATTATTTGGTATGATTGCCTACTTCATTATGTTAATGCTACGTACCATTAGAAGTGAAAATAACAAATAACCTATCATATTAAAGAGAGTCCCCGACATAAAGTTCTTGGATAAGTGAATAAAGACAATTTCTATTGA
>NZ_JAESMI010000115.1:0-12652 GCF_017893095.1 Staphylococcus sp. GDX8P80P
TGGGACATAAATAATATAATCATGCTATTTAGCAAATTCGCAGTAGCTGACTGAACTGAGAAGGCGCTTAAATCAAGCTTTTCTCAGTTCTAGTCATCCTTGTGGAGGTGAGCGGGGCCCCAACACAAAAAATCACGAAAGTGATTTTACAAGCAAAGCAAGCTGGGAGTCGGGGCCCCAACACAAAAAATCACGAAAGTGATTTTACAAGCTAAGCAAGTTGGGAGTGGGACAACGAATTTAAAAAGAATTCTGTCCCGCTCCCTTCTTTTTAATTCATAAAATATAATATATGACGCAATATAAAATAATGGTATAATGACTTAGAATTTTATATTTATGGAGGTAGCCCTAATGCAATGTCCAAATTGTGGTCAGACATATCAACCAGGAGATCAATATTGCGGTAGTTGTGGTAAGAAACTAAATGATTCAACGCTCCAATCAACGCAATCAACAACAGAATCAGTCAATTCGGAGATTCAATCTGCAACGCATTCTAAAACAGTTAAACAAGAAGGTTTCAATGAAACACAACGTGATAGTGCGTATGAACATGGTGAATTTGCACATAGATATATGTCTTATGAACACCGTTATGCTGAAGGTCCATTCACACTGAAAGTGAAAACAACATTTAATGAAAGTAAGTCATTTTTTAAACAAGCATTTACTGCTCATGATGCTGTGATTAAAGGAGAACATTCATTTAGCCATACGTTACTTGCTTCATTAGTCGTTATTGGTTTGCTCATATTGGGAATGTTTTTACACATATTTTCAGCAAGTTTATTTGATGGTTATTTTGTTGATACTGCAACAATTATCTTGAAATTTGTATTAACAATTCTGTTAGCACTTGTGTTTTTACTTGTCGTAACATTTGGTGTTATTCGCTTAATGATTGTAGAACGTATTTTATTTAAAAAGGTATTATCAGATTATATATTGATCAATACACTGTCAGTCAGTGTGCTATTTTTAGGACTTGTTGTGTTTTTCCTTGAGTTCTATATTTTCAGTGGTATATTGATTGCGTTCTCTACGATTTTACTTATAACATCATCAATATACTTAATTTCGAAATATAGTGTGAATCATACACTGCGTATAGCGAGTTTTTATGGCATCATGATTTTCTTTGTCATTATAGCCTTCGCCATGCATTTGTTCGGGTCAACGCTTGTTCATCATTATGATGATTTAGGTATTGTACATCAACTGTTCTGGCGTTGGTTATAACGCGTTGGGACATGCAAGTCATTCATATTAACAATAAAAGGGAGTCGGACAGAATGTTTTTAAATTCGTCGTCCGCTCCCATTTTGCTTTGCTTGTTGGATTTTTTAGTGAAATGCGCTTTGCTGGGGCCTCAGACTATAACTGAGAAAAGCTGGGTTTAAGCGCCTTCTCAGTTTAGTCAGCTATTGTAAATTTCCAAAACAGTATCATTATATTATTTATGCCCAGATACTTTTTATCAATTGTTACTCAATTACAGGAATGATTAAGTGTGAATCATAATTGTCGCCAGTATATACAAGATGACGACCTTTGTTTACTGTATCTTCATGTTCATAGCGTGTTTTCATATTAGGTAAAGGTGTGCTATTACCTTTGATAACTTCGTTACCTTTAACAACAACTACTAAAGATTCCCCTTTTTTAAATAATGTTCCTGATGGTAATAATTCTATTTCAACTGGCACGATTTCATTTGGGATAACTTTTTGTTCGTGTTCATGTGTATGCCATGGTTGTGCAATTGTTGATTTTGTTTCATCTAGTTCGCGATGAGAAGCTCGTAACCAGCCTGTTGCGACTTGACCTTTTTCAATATGATTGAAGTCAGGGAAGTGTACTTCATTACCGCGACGGTCTAACTTTTTAATACCTGCAAAGATATCTAAATCGTCAGCACTTTCTGCAGCTACCCACAATTTTAATTTCATATTACCAGTCAATTCTGTATCTTGATCGAAAGTATAAACGTAGCGTAAGTCATCGTCATCACTTTCAGAATCGTATGAAGCGACTAAGTCATTTGATGCTTGTGATTTACTTAGTGACATAGCTTCATTATTTAAATATAGTGCTTCATAATTTGTGTTTGAAAGGGGGAATTGATCTGCAGTTTTAAATTCACCACGATAGAATTGATCACGTACTTCGTAAATGACATGAGGTGTTTCTAACCAATCATTGTCTTCTTCTTTTAAATAATAATCAAAGAAAGTTCTTTGTCGTTCAAGGTTTTCTCTTGCATAATAGCTTTCCCATTCTTTACGACCATGAATATATAACCATTTGTCTTGAGAACTTGCTTGTTTAAAGCCTTCAAAGCTACCTCTATTGTGAAGGCCTTGCGTAGACCAACTTGCACAAGTTAATAGTGGCGTAGTGATATTAGCAAGTGGTGCTTGACGTTGTTTCCAAAAATCATCAAATAGTGGATGTGCTTGTTGAGCTTGAATTAAGTCTTCGATGTTTGGATTCTCAGTCCATCTAGCGAAGATACCTTGTATCCAGAAGCGGAAGAAACCAGTATCTGGAATACCACCATGAAATGCGACTTCTCGGTACATATCATTGAGTCCTTCCCAAGGGATCATTGCTTTTAAGTGAGGCGGATTCAATGATGCTACCCACCATTGTGTTACTGCTAAATAAGACACACCGTTTGTACCAACATTACCATTACTCCAGTCTTGTTGCGCTGCCCATTCAATGACTTCATAATAATCTTCAGCTTCACGTTTTGACCAAGGTGATAATACACCATTTGAACCTGCACTACCTCGAAGCGCGACTTTAACTACAACGTAATCATTCGGCACCCAATAGCCAGGATCTGGAGATTCTTCAGGTGTAAAACTTGAAGTAGGTATAGCACCTAATGTCGGCCAAGCAGCACCCATATTTGTTATTTTAGGTTTGTTATCTTTACCGTAAGTATCAGCTGACATAACTACTGGAAACTGACCTTCTTTATTAGGACGGAAAATGTTGACGTATAATAATTCACCATCTTTCATAGTCACTTGAACATTTTTTTCCATAATCATTGCTTGATTTCCATATTGAATACTATCTACAACAATATGATTGATACCATCTTTGACATCTTCAATAGGTGTCACTTCTAATTGTGGATTACCTAAATTATTGTTAATCATACTTGTCATCCTCTCTTTGAAAATGTTCTTTTTGAATACAATTTCATGTTAAACCTGGAAGTGTTAAGTAACAACAATCAATATGCATGCAATTGTACGAAAACCAACAAAGTCGGTATAATTGTACAAAAACAAACATGTAAAGTGAGGTTTATCAATGACTCAAGATCGTAGAATTAGGAAATCACAACAAGCGATTAAAAAGGCATTTATCAATTTATTACATAAGTATGATTTCAATGACGTTACTGTACAACAAATTACTGATTTAGCTGATATTAACCGTGGTACATTTTATACGCATTATTTAGATAAATATGACTTGCTAGACAAGATGGAAGATGAACACGTAGATGTAGTGCGTACGTTTATTAAAGAAAGCATACAAAGTAGTGGCGGGAAGTTCTCAACAGAGGATTTAAGACACATCATGGAATTTCTGATTGCACATATTGAGGATAATATAGCATTTTATCAATTAATGTTCAAAATAGGGACAGCGTCTAAATTGCATGAAAAATTATATGGCCTATTAACAAGCTATTTAAATAGTTTTACAAATACACAGGGTGATATTAGTGGTATTCCATTTTCTTATTTTATGAGTTATGTATCAGGTGCAGGACTATCATTCTTAAGACATTGGGTTGAGGATGGTAACCGCATCCCTAAAGAAGATTTAATTCAATACTTCTATGATATTGTTAATAATGGACCAGCTACAATTATACAAAGAGAGATGAATCGATAAAGTAAAGTTTCTAATTACTGATACCGGTGATTAGGAGCTTTTTCATTTTAGAAAAAGGATTATATACCGTTGAATTAAGCATATATTATTGAGTTTTATATAATAGCATACGATGTATAATGAAACGCATAAAAATGAGGGAACCTATTACGTTGTTATGTATCTCTAACTCTATAAATCCAATTGGGAGAGAGGGGGAGAGCATGATGACAATAGATATAACGGTTCATCTCCCATTAAATGACATTCTATATATCTTGGGTTATATAATTATTTTAATATTTAAAATAAAGTATAAAAAATAACGTTTTCTTAAACCACAATTAAGAAAACGTTAGCCCAATAATAGAAATTGGAGATACATATTGGCTTACCCATAAGTCAGTAATATGTCCTTTATTTTTACACCTAGTTCCAAATCTCAAACGGTCTAGGTGTTTTTTATTACAAATATTGTAGCATAACACTTGATGTTAAGCAAACTAAATAGAGTCTTTGTGTCGTCTATATTTGACATATACAGAAATGTCGTTTATATTTTACATATACCATAATTAATAATCTTGAGGTGATCAAAGATGACCAATTTTCGAGATAAAATGATTAATCGACTCATCGGTGTAATGACTGAACGTGATGAGCGAGAAAAAGAAATGTTATACGCACATGTTACGACAACTTTTGTTATTACTTATTTTGGCTTGCTTATATTAGCTTTCATTAGTTTAATCAATGATTATGTTGTGCAGCGTGTTAATATACCGACCATTGGTGTATTCGTTTTGTTCTTTATTGTGAATATATTCTTATCGATAGGTATTCGAAAACATCATTTAGATGAAAATCGAGTTTATACTAAAGAAGCCTATCAAAGGGTGTTAAAAAAGCATAAGTTAAGTTGTTTACTCGGTGGTATCATGTTCGGTGTCATTATGAGTTTACTTAATTTAACGCGATTATATTTTTCTGATCAAAAGATTGAATTAGAATTTTTTATAACAGTTAATTTGATGGCATCTTTAATTTTCGGTTTAGTCAGTTATTTTGCTGGTAAGAGTAAAATTGTTAAGGCATACAATGAAGGGGCGTATAAAGAATGAATAAATTCAGTAATGCGTTATTCAATTGGTTTACACAAAATCCAACAGGTCGAGATGAGCGTGAACAAGGTGTCCTTGAACATAAATTAGCGGTTATGTTTTTAATAACCTATATATTAATAGTTATTTTAAGTACAGTTAGTTTGATTATTGATATGATGAGAGAAACAGTAAGCTTTGGAACGGTGTGCTTATTAGTATTAAGTGTTATTTTAACGTTTGCTTCCCTATGGATTAATAGAAGAAATCGTTTAGATGAGTTAAAAGCTCATTCAGCTGAAGAATACAAACAATGGGTGAAAAAGCTTGCAATAAAATGCGCGTTTTTCGTCGTTTATTTTGCAGTGATGATGTTTATTATTACTGGCGTTATCTTTCCGTATATTTTTAATGAAGGGTTTGACTTTAAAGCGCAATTCATCCGATGTGTCATCTCCGGCGTGCTATTCGGAGGTTTCATGTTTATTTATTACATGATGATGTTGAAAAAAGAATATTAACGATGATTCAACTCCTTAAATATTATATAATAAATTTATATAATATTTAAGGAGTCATTTTATGTTAAACGCGGATCCAATTATTGCTAAAATGAAAAATCAAAAAATCAACTATGATAGAGTACTGAAAAAATTAATTCATCAATGGGAAAGGGAAGGATTGAGACCTAAAATCTTGCTGCATAGTTGTTGTGCGCCATGTAGCACTTATACTTTAGAATATTTAATGGAGTATGCTGATGTGGCGATTTATTTTGCGAATCCTAACATCCATCCTAAAAATGAATATTTAAGACGTGCTAAGGTTCAAGAACAATTTGTTAATGATTTTAATGAGAGAACCGGAAAGAATGTTAAATATATTGAAGCGGAATATAAGCCGCATGAATTTATGAAAATGGCGAAATCGCGTGGACTTACTGAAGAACCAGAAGGTGGCTTACGTTGTACTGCATGTTTTGAAATGCGTTTAGAGCTTGTTGCTGAAGCTGCTGTGAAATATGGTTATGATTACTTTGGTAGTGCCCTTACATTATCCCCAAAAAAGAATGCGCAATTAATTAACGAATTAGGGATGGAAGTGCAACATTTATATGATGTGAACTATTTACCAAGTGACTTTAAAAAGAATAAAGGATATGAACGTTCAATAGAAATGTGTAATGATTATCACATTTTTAGACAATGCTATTGTGGATGTGTCTTTGCTGCGATGGCACAAGGGATAGATTTCAAACAAATCAATCAAGAAGCTAAAGATTTCTTACAACAATTTTAATTAAAATGACTCCTAATTTGAAGTTGAAGCATTTCAAATTAGGAGTCTTGTTTTATAATGTTCGATTAATAAACCGTATAATAGCTAAGACGGCAATCACAAATGCAGAAAGCACACCTGCAATTTTTAATCCTTTTTTCTGTTTCTCAGGTTCTGGATCTTCATTTTCCATCATTTCAAGCAACTCGCGTTCGATTTCAAGATCAAGTGCGGTCTTCTTTTCGCCATTATAGCCAATGCTATTATCATCATTTGATGATTGATGATTCGGTTTAGATGATTGCGTTTGGTTTTTAGACGCTTGGTCTGCATTGTGTTTAGTATCTTTATCTTCTGCAGTCATACGCATACCCCTCCGGTAAACTAGTTATCTTTGGCTTTAGTATAGTACTTTTTAAAATTAAGTAAAGCTATATCACCATTATTATTTGGCATCTAAACCAATGATTTCACTTACATTGTTGTATTGATGTTGTTTTAAATATGCAGCGATGTCTTTATTAATCTTCTTAGTTAATCCAGGGCCTTCGATAACTAATGACGAATAAATTTGAACGAGAGAGGCACCATTTCGCATCATTTGAATGGCATCTTTAGCGCTAAAAATACCGCCTGTGCCGATAATTAAGAATTCACCTTTAGTTTGTTGGTATGCCCATTTCACTAATTCTAAATTTCTTTTGAAAAGGGGGCGCCCACTTAAGCCACCGTCTTCTACTTTATTCGCAGATGTTAAACCATCACGTTGTCGTGTTGTATTCGCTAGAATCATACCATCAAATGTTTCAGTAATCGCTGGTAAAATCGTTTTAAATCCATCAAGCTCTAAATCAGAAGTTAATTTTAAGAAAATAGGGACATTTACTTCTGTATGCGCTTTGAAATCTTTTAATGCTTTGCATAACATTGAAAATTCATCTTTATCATGGAAACTTTGTAAGTTCTCAGTGTTTGGTGAACTAATATTCACTGTAAAGAAGGATACATCTGCTTTAAACGTATCAATCACTTTAATGTAATCTTGATAGCGATCGTTGTATGGCGTCGTTTTGTTTACACCAACGTTTAAGCCAACAGGAATTGTGTATGAATGGCGACGTAAATTCCATAACGCACGGTTCATACCAATATTGTTAAAGCCCATACGGTTAATTAAGGCATTATCTTCTACTAGACGATACATACGTGGTTTCGGATTGCCATCTTGAGGTTTTGGTGTAATACCACCTAATTCAAGTGCACCGAAGCCAACATTTTCAAGTGCTTTAGGGACTTCACAAGATTTGTCAAAGCCTGCAGCTAAGCCGATTGGATTATTAAATGTAATACCTTTAATCGTTTGCGTTAATGATGGGTCTTCATAATTGAATAATTTATGCATCACAGGTAATAAGAAAGCACGCTTCTGTGCGAGTTTCAAAGCGTCGATCGTCATACCGTGTGCTTTTTCAGGGTCAAATTTAAATAATAGTGGTTTAATTAGTTTATACATAATAATGCTCCTATTTCATTGTATTTGAGGCTTACTATCCTCATTTAATATCATTGAAAAAACATTCCTCTCTAAGACTAGCATGTTCAACAATAATTGCATAGTTAATTTAAAGACTGTTTGAAAATTTGCCTTAACTAAAATCTATATAAGGACGTACGATTAGTTAATACATTTTCAGGAAATATAATATAGTAAGAAGATGTATGCGAAGGAGGAATCATCATGAAGAAAGATTGGCAAGCACAGCTACCATTAGAGCAAATCAGTGATATTTCACCAGTCAGTGGTGGAGATGTCAATGAGGCATTCAAAGTAACGACTACAGAGGATGTGTATTTCTTGTTAGTTCAGCGTAATCGAGATAAGTCATTCTATGCAGCTGAAATCGCTGGACTCAATGCATTTGAACAAGCAGGTATAACGGCACCACGTGTCATTAATAGTGGTGAAATCAATGGGGATGCTTTCTTGATATTAAGTTATTTAGATGAAGGAACAAGTGGTAGCCAGCGTGAATTAGGTCAGTTAGTAGCAAAAATGCATAGCCAGCAACAACAAGATGGTCAATTTGGATTCGATTTACCACATGAGGGTGGAGATATTTCATTTGATAATTCATGGTCAGAGTCATGGGTTGAAATCTTTGTCGAACGTCGCATGGATCACTTGAGAGATGAACTGATGCGTAAAGGGTTATGGAATGCCGAAGATAATAAAGTATATGAACAAGTCCGTACTGTGATGGTAAATGAATTAGAGAATCATCACAGCAAACCATCGTTGTTACATGGAGATTTATGGGGTGGCAATTACATGTTTTTAACGGATGGACGTCCAGCGCTATTCGACCCGGCTCCGTTCTATGGAGATAGAGAGTTTGATTTAGGTATTACGACGGTATTCGGTGGCTTTACCCAAGCATTCTATGATGAATATGAGAAACATTATCCTTTAGGAAAAGGGGCACGTAAACGTTTAGAATTTTATAGATTATATTTATTTATGGTTCATTTACTTAAATTTGGTGGAATGTACGCAAGTAGCGTGAACCGATCAATGGATGAAATATTAGCATAATTAATAACTATGGGTGGTACAGGTACAGTGATACCGGTGCCACCCATGTTTATTATTTTTCTTTAATTGTTTTTAATAACTGTTTGCCGTTATCATATAACATTTTTTCAAGTTCATGTCGTGAGATGAATTCAGTTGTTTCCAATTCATCTGCTAACATTGTAACGACTTGATCTGTTGTATACGGAGCATCTGAACCATATACAATTTTATTCATATCTACACTTTGAGCAATATTTGGAAGCTGATAAGGTAAGACTTTTCCAGCTAAATCAAAGTATAACTCTTTCATAACTTGTTCTAAATCATCAGGTTGACGCTCACTTCCAAACATCTTATTACCCATTGCAACACGTTGAGCAATGACAGGAAGTAATGCACCACAATGTGGAATAATCCATTTAATATTTGGATATTTGCTAAACACATTATTTTGGCTCATATAAATGACCGTACGTGTTGTATCAAAGATGAATTCCATTAATGGTGCAGGAACAACGTCGCTCATTGCTTCGATATTCGGCTTAGGTTCATTCGGATGAAGTGCAACAACGGCATGACGCTCATCTAATTTAGCTAAGACTTTATCTAGGCGGTCATCACCAATATAAATACCTCGTGCATTTGTAGGTAAGGTGAAACCTAAAGCACCTTGTTGATCTAATGCAGTATTAATCGTCTCAATGCTTTCATCCACTAATGGAAGTGGTAACGTCGCAAAGAAACCTAATTGCTCTGGGTATTTGTGTGTAAATTCAGATGCATACGCATTGACTTCTTTAGCTAAGTCAATCATTTCTTCATCTGGCGCCGCACTGATATGTGGGCTCGAAATAGATAGCACACCATATTCAATGTCCATACGTGTCATTAATGCTAAATAACCTTCAGGTGAGAACTTCGGTGTTGCTACGCCATCACCTTTGCCATCGAAATAATCATCTAGAAACTTCGAGAATCCAAGTGATATATAATGTGCATGTAAATCAATTTTCTTCATATTTTATTACGCTTCTTTCTCTTTTTCTTTAAAAGTTAGCCAATCATCAATTTCAGCATAATAGGCATTGACTTCGTTCGGTCTATCAATGCCTTGTAGCTCACTGTTCACATCATAGCCAATGGCATTTAATGCATAAGATAAGCAAGCATAGCTTGGACGATAATCTGCAAAGTCATTCTTTGGCAAATTAATCGTCGTCGGTTTAACCGGTGTTAAGCTATCTTTCTCGTATATACATTCAAGACGTGTAATATACCAAACGCCCTGATTATCTTGTTCGAGACAATATACTAATTTGGCATCTGATTGTAATTCCATTTCAACATTCTGAATGGTAAGTCGTGTTTGAATGGTCGCTTGCATAATTGCTACAGCACGTGTGTCATTAATCCAAATTTGGGAATTATGGATTTGATGAGGGGCATAGCGATTCATTGCTTTAGATGAAGCGACAAACTCACTACCATTACCTTTAAACCATGAAATATTGATATAAGAATCATTTGCGAAACACGTTTCCATGCTCTCCCATAGGGCATTGTCACGACAGAAACGTTCAAATTGAATAAGCTCAAGAATATCTTCTTTGGCGAGTAACGTTTCGTTAGTATAAGGTTTATTTCTCGTGAAAAGCACTAAAATGACACTCCTTTAATTCAAATTAATCCCACATTTCAAGTAATACGTTAGCGAAACCTTCAGGTTCTTGAACGTATCCTAAGTGACCCCCTGGAATGTCGATGATGTTGATAACAGTTTCTTCAGAAATGAAGAAGTTAACTTCTTGAGGGAATGAACCTTTTGAAGCTGTACCATTTAATAAAGTAATGATGTCTTTATGTTTTTTGAAATCATCAATTGAAATATCAGATTCTGTATATTGACGAATTTCATATTTGAACCAACCTAACATTTCATCGAAACGTTTTTTACTGTCAGCATCATTTTCAGCTTGAGCTGGTTTTGACATGTATTGTTGATCTAATTTACTTATTTGTAATGTTTCGCCAAATAATTTCATTGCTTGAGGCATACCTTCATTAATCGCTATATCAATGATTTCAGCGTTTTTATCTTGCCAATATGTCGCATCTGGTAAAAATGTGTTAATTGGTGGTTCGTGGAATGCGATTTTTTTTACGACATCAGGATGTTCTTTTAAAACGTGCATTGCTACGATTGAACCTGAACTTGAACCTAATACGTAAACGGGTTCATCACTTAGTGATTTCGCTAATTCAGCGATATCTTGTGCGTCACGTTTAACACGGTAACGACTATCTGGATTAATTGCTTCTTCAGGAAGTGGTTCAGTTAATTCACTTTGACCATAGCCGCGGCGATTTACAGCGACAACTGTGAATTTATCTTTTAATTGTTGTGCAAGTGGCATGAAGATATCTCCAGTTCCGTTTGCACCAGGGATGAAGATGATTACAGGACCATTGCCCACTTTGTGATAACGTAATTTAGCACCTTGTAATTCTAATGTTTCCATTTATAAAACCTCCGATAAAAATTAATTTTAGGATTAAAATATTGAATCGATATGATTTAAGCTTAGATTGCATTAACCCAATTATTTATCTAAGCCTAATAATTTAGCACCATTGGTATAACTAATTTTCTCTTGTTCTTCTTCTGTTAAACCTAGATCGCTTAAGAATGTTCCTAGTTGCTCTGGCTCTACATATGGATAATCCGCTGAATATAAGATTCTATCAATACCGACTTCTGCTTTGACTAAATCAAATTGTGGTTTCGTTAACATACCACTTGGTGTAATGTAGAAATTATTTTTGAAATAATGACTAATTGGATGTTGTAGGTGATCTGCAAATAGAATAGAATCCATACGTTCTAAGAAGAATGGTACAAATTCGCCCCAGTGTCCAATAATAATATTTAAGTTTGGATGACGATCAAATACACCTGAAAGCACTAAATGAATTGCGTGAATACCTACATCAACATGCCAACCATAACCGAAACAAGCGAATGTAGCAGCTGTTACGTCAGGATAGTTACCTTTATAGTAAGCTTGATATACATCACTTTGTACTGGAGATGGATGTAGATAGATAGGTGCGTTTAATGCTTCTGCAGCAGCAAAAAGTGGTTCGTACTCATCTTGGTCAAGGAAACCGTTTTTAGGGTGTCCCATGATTAATGCGCCTTTGAATTCTTCAACTGCAGCTTGTGGTTCATTAATAGGTAACGTCGCAAATCCAACAAAACGTTCTGGATATTTTTCAATATATTCTGCTAATGTATCGTTTGCCTTTTTACATAAATCAATCGCACGCTGTCCTTCTAAGTTTGATGGTGCGCCGTTACCATAGGATAATACTTGCATTTCAACATCATGTTTATCCATAAATTCAATACGTTTGTCATGATGTGAGATTTCATCAGCATCTGTGAAACCAGATTTTTGTTCGAGACCTTCAAGCATTGTTTTCATTGGTACACCTTTAGGATCAGATGACATATACTTCATTGTTTCTTTTTGAATATCTTCTACAACATAATGTTCTTCAAAGTTAATGGGAGTGAGACAGAATTCTTTTGAATTCGTTGTCCACTCCCAGCTTGCTTTGCTTGTAGAATTTCTTGATGAAATTCTCTTTGCTGGGGCCCCGCCCGCAAGGATGACTAGAACTGAGAAAAGCTTGATTTAAGCGCCTTCTCAGTACAGTCAGCTACTGCGAATTTGCAAAAATAGCTTCATTATATTATTTATGTCCCAGCCTCTTTGATATTATAAATACT
>NZ_JAESMI010000116.1:0-17449 GCF_017893095.1 Staphylococcus sp. GDX8P80P
AAAGAGAACCAAATAGAGAAATTTAATCATAAACTTTTTTCTATTCATCTTTCAGATGTGTGTCCTAAATTACGCACAGTCATTAGAACTTTAAGACGATTAACAGCTTTCATTGAAAATACTATGACATATTCTAACCTGACCAACGGTTCGTTAGAAGGAATTAATAATAAAATCAAACTCATTAAAAGGGTATCTTTTGGTTATAGAAATGATGATAATTTACGTAATAGAATTATTATAACTTCACGACTATTTGTCTCAACAACAAAAAAAGAGATTAAACAACCTAGAGTTGCTTAATCTCAATATTGGGACTCATCAGTTCGATTTGATGTAGAGCCAATTTATTTTAAAATTTCTATGACCAAGTTATGACCATTGAATACTACAAACGTTATTATAACAGTATTCAGTGGTCTTTTTACATCATGCCTGGCATGCCACCCATACCTGGATTGTCATTATTATCTGGGTCAGGGATAGTTGCAACTACTGCTTCTGTAGTTAAGAACATCGCAGCAACACTTGCAGCATGTTGTAATGCAGAACGCGTTACTTTTGTAGGGTCAACGATGCCTTCTTCAAGCATATTTACCCATTCATTCGTTGCGGCATTGAATCCAACACCTGCATCTGCATGTTTTAATCTCTCAACAATTACCGAACCTTCAAGGCCAGCATTCTCAGCGATTTGACGTACAGGTGCAGATAACGCTTTAAGTACGATATTCACGCCTGTTGCCACATCACCTTCCGCGTCTATTTCTTCTACTTTATTATAGATGTTTACTAATGCTGTACCACCACCGGCAACGATGCCTTCTTCAACTGCAGCACGTGTAGAGTTTAAGGCATCTTCAATACGTAATTTACGTTCTTTCAATTCAGTTTCAGATGCAGCTCCGACTTTAATTACTGCAACACCGCCAGCTAATTTAGCTAAACGTTCTTGTAATTTCTCTCTATCAAAATCAGAATCCGTTTCATCAATTTGTGCTTTGATTTGACTGACACGTGCATCAATACTATTGTCATCTCCGTCGCCATCGACAACTGTAGTATTATCTTTAGTTACTTCAACTTTGTTGGCACTACCTAGCATATCAATGGATGCGTCTTTTAATTCTAAACCTAGATCATCCGTAATAACTGTAGCGCCAGTTAGGATTGCTAAGTCTTCCAACATCGCTTTACGACGATCACCAAAACCAGGTGCTTTAACTGCAACTGCAGTAAATGTACCACGCATACGGTTTAATACGATATTAGTTAAAGCATCACCTTCAACTTCGTCAGCTACAATTAAAATTGGACGACTTGATTGCACGACTTGTTCTAATAAAGGTAAGATATCTTGGAAAGAAGAGATTTTTTTATCTGTCACTAAAATATATGGTCTTTCTAATTCAGCAATCATTTTATCTGAATCTGTAACCATGTATGGTGATTGATATCCTCTATCAAACTGCATACCTTCAACAACTTCTAATTCTGTATCTAGTCCATTTGATTCTTCAATTGTAATAACACCGTCATTACCCACTTTATCCATTGCTTCAGAAATATATTTACCAATTTCTTCATCTGCTGCTGAAATAGCACCAACTTGCGCAATTTCATTTTTATTTTCTACTTTTTGAGAGATATCGTGTAGTGCTTGTACCGCTACTCTTACAGCTTTATCGATACCTTCACGCAGTCCTACTGGGTTCGCACCACTTGTGACATTTTTTAACCCTTCTTGAATCATAGCTTGAGCTAATACAGTTGCTGTTGTAGTTCCATCTCCAGCAATTTCGTTTGTTTTATTCGCTACTTCTTGAACTAATTTCGCACCCATATTTTCGTAAGGATCTTCTAGTTCAATTTCTTTGGCAATTGTGACACCATCATTTGTAATTAATGGTGCGACATACTCTTTATCTAAAACTACATTACGTCCTTTAGGTCCGATTGTAACTTTAACGGCATTGGCTAATTTATCTACGCCACGTAACATTGCTTGTCTTGCATCTTCAGAAAATTTTAAGTCTTTAGCCATTTAATGTACCTCCATTATGTCAATATATTTAATGTTGATTATTTATAAAATTTTAGTCTTCAATAATAGCAAGTAGATCTTCAACATTTAAAATTAAGTATGTTTCATCTCCACGTTTAACTTCTGAACCAGCGTATTCTTGGAATACTACTCGGTCTCCTTCTTTAACCTCTGGAGCAACCCTTTCACCATTGTCTAGAACTCGTCCAGTTCCAACAGCTACTACTACACCTTCGTTAGACTTTTCTTTCGCACTGTCAGTTAGTACAATGCCACTTTTTGTTGTTTGTTCTTGTTCTTTGCGTTCAATAATCATACGATTTCCTAATGGTTTAAGCATGATCGTTCCTCCTTAACAGGTTCCTTTTTAGCACTCGAAATAATTGAGTGCTAATCTACATCTTATATTAATCAAATTTGGTCAATTTTTCAAGCGAAAGGATTATCTATATTTTGTATAACATACAAATTTACGATAAACTAACTAATGTTGATTATTATTTTTGGAGGAATAGAATGAAGAGAATTTGGGTAGCATTTCTTACCATTGTTATTTATGCTTTAGCACAGTTCTTACCCTTATTAATACAGCATTTACCATTCTTTAGTAATTTAAGAGGGATGGAACTTGCAAAAGCTGGCGTTTATACTCAAGTGATTTTATTTGTAATCGCAGCTTTATTAATTATTTGGTTAAACAGTATCATTAAAAATCCAACTAGATTAGAGCAAGGATATAAAGAACCTAAACGCTACATTTTACCATGGGCTTTACTAGGATTTGTTGTAGTTATGATATATCAAATGGTAGCTAGTCTAATCACTATGTGGTTAGTTGGTCAACCACAGCAAAGTCCTAATACTGAGAGAATAATGGCAATTGCTAAACAGCTTCCAGTATTCATATTATTAATCTCAATTGTCGGTCCAATACTAGAAGAATATATATTCAGAAAAGTTATATTCGGTGAAATTTATAATAAAATTAAAGGAAATCGAATTGTTGCATTTTTAATTGCTTCTATTGTAAGTTCAATTTTATTTGCAATCGCACATAATGATGTTAAATTTTTCTTCATATACTTTGGAATGGGCATGTTATTCTCGCTTGCTTATGTCTTAACTAAACGCATTGCAGTTCCAATTATTATCCACATGCTACAAAATGGTTTTGTAGTTGCAGTCCAATTTTTCTTTGGTGATACGGTTAAGCAGTTACAAGAACAAACTAATTTTATTGTTCATTTATTTATGTAAAAGTTAACGCATCTATTATTCTCTATTCAGGGACAATAATAGATGCGTTTTTCTTTTAGTTTTTAATTTTTCTATAAATAAATCTACCAGTGACGCCTACGAAAATCACAATTATAGATGTGATTAAAGCTATATTAATGTTTTTATATTTATCATTGTTTTCCGCTTCTTTACTCTCTTCTTTGCTATCTATAATTTTATCTTCATCGTGACTCTGTATATCAGCCTCTTCTTCTTTATCTCTATCACTTGGTTTTTTCAAGTCTGGCATTGAGCCAATTTCCCCCGTGATAAGTGCCAATACTTGCTCATCTAAATTTTTGTAATATTTTTTTGAGTTTAATGGATTAAAATACTCAAATCTAAAGTAGTTTGAGCCTTTTTGCAAGTAATCTAAGTATTGATTATTAAATGATTGTTTGCGAAAAAGTCTATAAAAATCTTGATTTGAAATGTACTCATTATTATTGCCTAACCTATTAACCTGATTAATGATATATGGATTATATTTATATGAACCATTAGCCAAATCATTTAATCTGTTTAAAAGTGCAGATTGACTATAGAATGGAAATTGATTTTGTCTATGATTATTATTTGTATAGACTTCCGTATCATTTTGGTTATGATTATGTTGTAAACGTCCACCATAATGCCATTGATTAGTCGTAGTTGAACCATTCATTTCTGATTGATTTTGGCGCTTATTCGGATATATATGATGAATCATTGAATCAGACACATTATGATCGTGATGTGGCCAACTCGGTTGTTGTCCTTGATTAGTTCCATTATTATTTTCTTGTGGATTATGATTTGTCATATCATTTGAATTTGAATGTCCTGAGTGTTCATCCTGGTGATTTCCATTATTATTTGAATTATGATTGTTAGAACTTCCATTGGAATGGTTTTGCGAACCATTGTTTGAACCGTTTTGTCCAGAACCTGTGTTGTGTTCACCTTGATTAGAGCCAGAATGTGAATTGCCATCATGGTTTGGTGGTTGCTGAGGATTATCACTTTCTCCTGGCTTATTTCCTTCGTCTGGTTGATCTGTTCCAGACGCTCCAGGTTTGTCCCCTTCGCTTGGTTTATCTGTTCCTTGATTGCCTGGTTTGCTTCCTCCATTATGTTGACCTGAATCATCGTTCCCTGGCTTACTTCCTTCATCAGGTTTATCTGTTCCAGACGCTCCAGGTTTGTCTTCTTCACCTGGTTTATCAGTTTCTTGATCGCCTGGTTGATTGGATTCGCCCTCACCTGGCTTGTTGCCTTCGTCTGGTTTGTCTGTATCGCTATCCCCGGGCTGGCCTTCTCCTTCTTGATTGCCTGAGTTATTTTCCCCATGTTGATCTTTATCACCAGGATGCGCTGTCCCCCCCTCATCAGAGTTGCTGCCTTCATCTGGTTTATCCGTTTCGTTTTCACCGGATTTGTGTTCTTCATTTGGATTATCTGCATCTTGATTTCCGGGATTGATTTCTCCTTCTTGGTTACCTGGCTGACTATTTCCAGGCTTACTTGAATTTCCCTCGTTATCATTGCCATCATCGTTTTCCGGTTGATTGTTATCAGTTGAATTATCATGATTCATAGTATTGTTATGATCTAACTGCGTATCATCATTATCTTCAGTTGATGGTTTCATCTCTCCATGGTTTTGACTATCTGTGTTTTTTTCTGAAACAGCAGTATCTCGGGCATCAGATTGATGATTGTCATAATAGTCATTCTGATTATTTAAATCATTTTGTGTACGTGTATCTGTACTAACCGCATTCTGATTAACCTCATCTGTAGCCGGTTGATTTTTATCTGCAGCTTTCACCTCGTGCTCATGACCTATCACAGATGTACTCAATGCTAAAATCAGGCTAGTTTGGGCTAATTTCTTTTTCATCAATCTTCCACCTCCTTGTGTTTTATAACACTTTCAGTATAAAGAATATTTATCTATTATGCATGGATATATGATTAATGATAAAAAATATTAATACTTTTGACATTTTTTGTAAAAAAACATTTTACAAATTCTAGTATAATATTTATACTTAGGATATAACTTATATAAACAAAGGAGATTTTACATGGGCTTATTTAGCAAATCAAAAGCAAAACCATTTTTACAAGAGATTGAAGATAGACGTACAATTTATAGTACAGAAACTACCATTTCAATTAGTGACAAAGAACTCGAAGATATGATTGAACATATCATTAAATACACACCTTCAGCTTTCAACTCTCAGTCAACAAGAATTGTATTATTATTAAATGATCAACATCATAAATTCTGGGATAATACTAAAACTGTATTAAAAGATGTTATGGGTCCTGATCGTGATTTCGCTCCAACCGAGCAACGTATTGATGGCTTCAAACATGCTTATGGTACAATTCTTTATTTTGAAGATGAAGATGTTATTAAAGGCTTGCAAAAACAAGTGCCAAATTATGCTGATAACTTTGCAAACTGGTCAGTTCAAACTAATGCAATGCACCAATTTGCTATCTGGACTGCTTTAAGTTCAAAAGGTATTGGCGCTTCTTTACAACACTACAATCCATTAGTTGATCAAATTACTACACAATCATTTGATATCCCAGCTTCATGGAAACTTGTAGCTCAAATGCCGTTCGGAGATATCCGTGAACAAGCTGGTGAGAAAGAAATTCAACCTACTGACAACAGATTCATCGTTAAAAAATAATTTATCTATAACTTATATAGTTAAATCAATCATTAAGACTCAATTTCTACTTAGACACTTTGTTCTATTTGAAGTTGAGTCTTTTTTTAACGTATTTTTCTAGAGCATCTGCATAGATTAAGAAACTCGCTCAATTTTTGATTTTCTTTTTTTAATTTAGTAAATTAGAGTTAATCTTGGGATGAGGAGATTTTAAAATGAAAGTACAAATATTTCAATTTTATGTTGAATACGGTAACGTTGAAAAAAATGAAAATAAAATTAAAAGTTGGTTTGAAAATAAATTAGAAGCAAATACAGAGGTCGTTGTTCTGCCGGAAATGTGGAATAACGGTTATGCATTAAATGAGTTGAACCAAAAAGCTGATAGAGAACTTAGTCGCAGTTTCCCGTTTATTCAATCATTAGCACAACAATATCATGTCGATATTGTCGCTGGTTCCGTTTCTAATATCAGAAATGGTAAAGTGTATAATACTGCATTTACTGTTTCTAGAGAAGGACATCGAATTAATAAGTACGATAAAGTTCATTTAGTCCCTATGTTGGATGAACCGACATATTTAGAAGATGGTAAAGCAGTCCCAGAGCCATTTTCACTTTCATCAGGTACGCTGGCAACACAAATTATTTGTTACGATTTGCGTTTCCCTGAATTATTGAGATATCCAGCACGCAATGGTGCACAAGTTGCATTTTATGTTGCACAATGGCCTACACCAAGGTTAAATCATTGGAAAGCCTTGCTTCAAGCACGTGCAATTGAAAATGATATGTTTATTGTTGCATGTAATGGAACGGGAAACGATGGTAATACAGACTACGCTGGTCATTCTATGATTATCAATCCAAATGGTGAGATTTTAGCTGAACTGGGTAACGAAGAAGATGCTATTGCTCATAATATCGATCTTAAAGAAGTTGATATTCAACGCGAGACTATCCCTGTATTTAAAAATTTAAAACCAAATTTATATAAATAGTGCAACATACTGTATCCAATCGTTTGGGTACAGTTTTTATTAACGACAAAAGTCGCGAGCTTGGGAGGAACTCGCGACTTTCATATTAAGGGAATGTTTTTTACAGTTATTTCAATCTTTGGGGATGTTATTAATTATGAAAATTTTACAATAGCTTACATCCTGAAAATATTTAACTTCTATATCATACAATAGCTAAGTTAAATACCTTCCACTGAGTTTCAACTTCAGTAACTTTGCTTGTTTCATTAATAAGTTGGGATGGCTTATTAATGAATACGTCTAACTACACGAAGAAAACAAATTAAGATAACTTCTAAATTAATTAGAAGCTTCTTTATTAATAATGTTCGATGGGACATTACTAATATTGAAATGGTTAACCAAAACCATTCACAACACTTACAACATATGGTAAAAGGATTAATGATTTTGCAACTACAAACAAAACCATTTACCTCGATTACCAAAACAATAACTATTAAATTTAAAGACTAAGATTATTAAGTTTTTATCACTCGTAAGTGATATGAGTCTATTTAAACATAACCTTCCAATTTATTTTTAATTATTTCTTAAATCGCATGTTTTTATACATAACTGTAATATTTTATATGTTAAAATATTACTTGTAATTTCAATATAACAGTTAAGTATTTATTTTGAACAGTTACGCATAAGCCCCCAGACCAATTGCGCTAAATTGTATAATCAATATAAGGAGAGTGGCACGCTATTGAAAGCAATTGATAAAAAGATTGAGCAATTTGCAGTATACTTGCAACGTAAAAACAACCTAGATCATATTCAATTTTTAAAAGTGAAATTGGGATTACAAGTCGTTGTAAGCAATCTTGCTAAAACAATTGTGACCTATGGTGTTGCACTTATCTTCCATACATTTCTATACACTTTATTTACACATGTTAGTTATTTTTTAGTTAGACGTTATGCACATGGGGCACATGCAAAATCATCATTGTTATGTCATGTTCAAAATTTAGCTTTATTCGTAGCATTACCTTGGTTAATAGTATATTTTAAGGTGAATTCGGGTATAATGTATTCTGTTGTGGCTATTGGGATGATAATTATAATTTATTTTGCTCCTGCAGCTACCAAGAAACAACCAATACCTAATCATTTAAAAAAGAAAAAGAAATTATTATCAATAACTATAGTGTTAGTGCTTTTAATAATTTCAACTATTGCACCAGAACCATTTAAGCAATTGATATTATTAGGGATTACGCTAGAAAGTATTACATTATTACCAATCTTTTTTCCTAGGGAGGATTATTAACTATGACAGTATTAGTAGATTTAATCATAAAATTATTTACATTTCTTTTACAATCAATTGGTACAGTAGCTTCATTCACTCCATGTACTACGTATTTTGATGAACCTGAAGTACCTGAGGAACTTACAAACACTAAAAATTGATAAAAAAGTGTAGAAAGTGTGTATAGTATGGATTTTTTATCGAATGTTCCATTAGCTGTTTTTCAAGGAATACTCTTATTTTTAGTAGCAAAAATAATTTTAAATTTAAAATATACAATTAGGGATTATTTACTTATTTTAGGAATAATAATCCCTTCTTCTGTTTTATATTATTTTTTTGGTAGCTTTGCATTGATAATTTTATTAGTTGGATGTGGCATATTCTTATATTCTAAAGTACAATTTTACTCCATTATTACAGTATTAAGTTGTGCTATCATAATGTTTTTCAGTAATTTTGTAACAGTAATTACATTTGTACTTTTCGAAAGTTACTTGAACAGTAAATTCTTAATTTTCATAGTATATATATTAATATTTAGTAGCTTTTCTATTATTTTCGGTGTGCTTTTCCGATTTTTACTAAACAAATTAAAACAATCGTATCTATCAATCAATAAAACCTATTTAACAATTATTTCAATTGTTTTGATTTTATCTTTCATCATTTTATATATTTACTCTCAAACACCGAAGTTAGATTATAATTCTCTAAAAATGTACGGCTTAATTTTTATTGGGATTATTCTTTTCTTCACTGTTCTTATAGTTTTCATTTCTAACTATATGATTAAAGAACTTCGTTATAAACGTAATATGGAAGAGATTGAAACATATTATGAATATACTTTACAAATTGAATCAATTAACAATGAAATGCGTAAGTTTAGACATGATTATGTAAATATTTTAACTACGATGTCTGAGTATATTCGTGAAGATGACATGCCTGGGCTAAGACAATACTTCAATGAAAATATTGTACCTATGAAAGATAATCTTCAAATGAAATCCATTAAAATTAATGGTACTGAGAATTTAAAAGTACGTGCGATTAAAGGCTTAGTTACCACTAAGATTTTACAAGCTCAAGAGAAGAACATTCCTATTAGTATAGAGGTGCCTGAGTTAGTAGAACATATAGAAATGAACACGATTGATCTTAGTCGTATCATTGGAATCATTACGGATAATGCGATTGAAGCATCAGAGACGCTTGAAGATGCATTGATTCGTATTGCATTTATTAATACTGAGACGTCTGTTATGTTTATTGTTATGAATAAGTGCCAAGAAGATATGCCTCGTATTCACGAGATATTCCAAGAACGCTTTTCAACTAAAGGAGAAAACAGAGGTCTAGGATTAAGCACGTTGAAAGAAATCACTGATTCTACTGACAATGTGTTACTCGATACGACGATAGAAAATGGCTACTTTGTACAAAAAGTAGAAATCATAAATAATTAGTCATAAGGATGTGTAATCATGAAAATATTCATTTGTGAAGATGATGTAAAACAACGCGAAAATATGGTTTCAATTATTAACAATTATATAATGATTGAAGAAAAACCAATGGAAATTGCGCTGGCAACAGATGATCCTTATGAAGTCATTGAAAAATCTAAAGAAATGAATGATGTTGGATGCTACTTTTTAGACATTCAATTAGAGGCTGATATCAACGGGATAAAATTAGGTAGTGAAATTCGTAAATATGACCCTATTGGAAACATCATTTTTGTTACAAGTCATAGCGAGTTAACATACTTAACGTTTGTATATAAAGTTTCGGCAATGGATTTTATCTTTAAAGATGATCCTAGTCAGTTGCAATCGAGAATTATTGATTGTTTAGAAACGGCGCATACACGCTTAAAATTATTGTCTAAAGAAAGTAATGTTGAGACGATAGAATTAAAACGAGGTAGTAATTCTATCTATGTTCAATATGATGACGTCATGTTTTTCGAATCATCTACGAAATCACATCGTTTGATTGCACACCTAGATAATCGTCAAATAGAGTTTTATGGTAACTTAAAAGAACTCGCACAATTGGATGATCGTTTCTTTAGATGTCATAACAGTTTCGTTGTTAACCGTCATAATATTGAATCTATTGATTCAAAAGAACGTATTGTTAACTTTAAAAATGGCGAGCACTGTTTTGCATCTGTTCGTAATGTTAAAAAAATATAGTTGAATATGCACAATCAAAATATTCTATAAGTAGATTAAGTTAGAAGGGAGTGGGACAGAATTCTTTTTAAATTCGTCGTCCACTCCCAGCTTGCTTTGTTTGTAGAATTTCTTGATGTAATTCTCTTTGCTGGGGCCCCGCCCCCCAACTTGCTTTGCTTGTAGAATTTCTTAGTGAAATTCTCTTTGTTGGGCCCCGACTCCCAGCTTGCTTTGTTTGTAGAATTTCTTGATGTAATTCTCTTTGTTGGGGCCCCGCCCGCAAGGATGACTAGAACTGAGAAAAGCTTGATTAAAGCGCCTTCTCAGTTCAGTCAGCTACTGCGAATTTGCAAAATAGCTCCATTATATTATTATGTCCCAGCCGCTTCTTTTTTCATTATTTTAATTCTGACGTAACTTCTTCAAGTGTTGGAATACTTTCAATGGCACCATATTTTGTTGTAACTTTTGCTGCTACGAAGTTACTGAATTGCAGTATGGCTTGCCCTTCTTCCTTAAGCAATTTAGTCATATTCACTTCATCACTTAATAATATTCTGCTAATTGCTGCTCCAATAAAGGCATCTCCTGCGCCTGTCGTATCAACGGCTTTTACTTTAAATCCTTCATGATATATCTTAGTTCCATCTTTTAAAATAATACTAGCGCCATTTGGACCTTGTGTATAAATAACTGCTATGACCGATCCTTGGAATAACGACTGAATTGCACTTTCTTCATCCGCTTCGCCTGTAATAAATTCAAGTTCCTCATCTGAAACTTTTATGATATTCGCTTTAGGAATGAACGCCTGTATCGTTTCTTTACATGCTTCAGCACTATGCCATAGCGGTAAACGTACATTAGGATCAAAAACGATGGTTCCATTAGCAGATTTAAATTTATCTATCATAGCTTTATGCGCTTCTTTCATATCACTTTCAACTAAATCAACAGAACAGAAATGTAGGATATCATTCGGATTAATTGAAATTTCGTCTAAATAGTCCGCTTTATAAAGCATATCAGCAGAAGGTTTACGATAAAATGAAAAATCTCTTTGTCCATCTTCTTTTAAGCTTACAAATGCTAATGCCGTATTTGCTACATCTGTTCTTCTTATGAATTGAGTACCTACACCTAGATTGCTTAAAGTTTCAACTATAATATCACCAAATGCATCATTACCTAATTGCGTCACCATTTCAGTAGATGCTCCCATTTTACGTGCTACACTTACTACATTTGCAGGTGCACCCCCAACTTGTCGACTAAATTGTTCAACATCTTTAAGTTCAGAGTTCTTCACATTTGGTATAAAATCTATTAATGCTTCACCTAGTCCGTATAACTTTCTCATTTTTAATCATCCTTAAGTTCATATTTAGTGAATTTTAAATAAACTTGTCCTGTTTCTGTTGATGTTTCTATACCTGTAGCATTTTCATCTGGAAATATTCTTGAAGTTAAAACACGTTCGCCGTCATTGCAAAATATCTCAATGCTTGATGTATCAACAAATATTTGTAATTGGCTCAATGGAGATTTTAAAATTGTACTTCTCGTTAAATCTTGAACATTGTCTGGCAATAATCCACTTTCCGTGCGATCCAATGTAAGCTTTTGCTCGCTTGTATTATAGATAATTTTGGTGTTATTTAACTTTGATGTACGTAATTCAAAATAAATTTCTGACGCATCATTTTCAAGAATATCAATAATCAGTTCATACTGTGTACCTTCATATGGATGTAATTTTCGATTAAATTTATTAGCATAACCTAGTGCTGTTTCTTTATTTTTACGTAACTTTTCAAGCCCTTTAAACGGACGTTGTCGTAGTTGATTATCCTCAATTGTCAGCACCCTAGGTATTGTTAAACAATGTGCCCATCCTTCATCATCGGTAGGATAATTGATTTCAGGTAAACCCATCCATCCAATTAATATTCTATTACCATTTTCATCTAAAAATGTTTGTGGCGCGTAAAAATCAAAGCCATTATCTAGCTCTATAAAGTCCCCATGTTTAAATGATAATGTGTCGAAATCTATATCCCCTATCAAATATCCAGATTGATATATATTTCTAAATTGATCACCCTGTGCTTCAATCCCTTGGGGACTGAAAAGTATGATATCTTTAGAATTCAAATTAAAATAGTCAGGACATTCCCACATATAGCCAAAGTTTTTTAAATGTGTTTCAAGTTCTCCACAAAAAGACCATTGTTTTAATTGTTTATCTTTCGTCTTGTAAATTAAACAACGACCTTGTTCATCATTTGTTTGGGCACCAATTATCACATAATATTCACCATTCAATTCAAACACTTTAGGATCTCTAAAATGACTAGTATATCCCTCTGGTTGTGAAGCGATAACGGGTTTATCAAATTTTGTAATCGTACCGTCATTTTCTACTTTCGCAATCATCTGACTAGCATAACGTTCCCATTGAGCATCACGTCGATTACCTGTGTATATGTAATATAAGTCGCCTTCATGTTCAAAAGCACTGCCACTATAAGCACCGTGACTATCATAATATGTATCTGGTTTTAATACAGCACCTTGTGGTTCGAACGTCACTAAATCGTCACTCGTATAATTAAACCAATACTTCAATCCATGTACAGCACCAAGTGGGAACCATTGATGTGAAACATAATATTTGCCATTATAATAAATTAAACCGTTAGGATCATTGAGCAAACCTGTTTCAGGTTGGATATGAAATGTCTGACGAAATCTTGACGCTTCGACTTGCTGTTTAAGATGCTCTAGGTACTTTTTATCTACGTCTTCAATGCGACGATAACGTTCTTCTCTTGACCATTCAGCCATATTATTCCTCCATCATTGATAAATTAAATCTAAGTTTATTATTATTCTATCATCGACTATGGTATCGGTTCCATAGTTTTATGTAAATTAAAATTTCTATATTTCAACCGGGATTGTGGTTTTTAACACAACATTTTTAGAAAAAATTAATTCATTTAATTGCTTCATAGCATGCGTTCCAGCTTTATAATAATTAAATTTAACAGTCGTAATCGCAGGCGTGACGAGTTGCGTCATCGGGTCTCCTCCAAAACCATAAATTTGATAGTTCTCAGATGTATTGGGTTGTTGAGAATAAAACTTATGAATCGCTAATGCAATAGGATCTGTTGCACCAATTAATACGTCAATATTACATGTATGATTTAACTTTTCAGCAACATCATTTTTAGCCTCTTCATATTTAAAAGAAGTTACATAAATTTGGGGATGAATATCATATTTTTTTAAAGCATCAATAATACCTTGCTTTCGTTGTATACCCACAGCAACATCCTCTTCACTAACTCCAAAGAATACGACATTTCGAAATTGTTGATGCCCTATTTGTTCACCTACGATGTATCCTGCTTGATAATCATCATGAATAATACTATGTAACTCAGGATGCGACTGACCGACTAGAATAACTGGTACATCTAATTTCTGAATCACTTCTAAATGTTTACTTGTTAAAGTAGTAGCCATTAATATGATGCCATCTACCTTACTTCTTGAAAAGGTCTCAAGTGCTTCAATCTCAGCATGAACATCCAAACCAGTATAATTAAGTAATAATTGATATTGATGTTGATGGCATACCGATACAATGCCTTTAACTGTCTCATCCACTGCATGTGAATTCATTCTTGGTATAATAGCACCAATCATATGTGTATGCTTGGCTCTTAAACTTTGCGCAAATTGATTAGGTTGGTAATCATGCTCAGCTATGATACGACTTAACTTTTCCTTCGTATGCGGGCTAACTGAACCGTCATTTAAAAAGCGGGAGACCGTGCTTTTAGATACTCCCGCTAATTTTGCGATATCTGATATATTTTTCATTAGATTAATCACCTAAATTAACTGTCATTTAAGCATTATTTTATCACATAACTATTCTTATAAAATACTGTTTAGTATATGAATCACTAATAAAACTATCAATATCTTTTATTCAGTTTGTTTAATTCGTCATAAAAATACGCTTTCTCACCATGAACAAGTTGATCCAATCCTGTCTTATCTTCTTCTTCAGTGGTTGCAATAGGCATGATACTTTGCAAAATCTTACCTATAATCCAAGTTAAAACCACCGTGTAACATAAAACCACGAGCACAGCTATAACTTGAATCAACACTGAGTGAATGTCTCCGTTATAGATAAATCCGTTTGATATATCATGATTAACATGTTGTGATTGAAACACGCCAGTAAGAATAGCACCAACGATACCTCCTGCACCATGAATACCAAAAGCATCAAGTGTATCGTTATATTTATACTTCACTTTAATCACATTAATAACGAAATAACAAACGATGCCACCCGCAAATGCAATAACAAATGCATTGAAATAATTCACATAGCCTGCTGCAGGTGTAATAGCGACTAAGCCAGCTAAGACACCTGATAATAAGCCAAGTAGGCTAATTTTCTTAGTCATAAGGTACTCAATGATTAACCAACTAAACGCACCACCACTTGCCGCGATAATTGTATTTACAAATGATGTTAGTGCAACATCATTTAACGTATATGCACTTCCCGTGTTAAAACCATACCAACCAATCCAAACTAAAATACCACCAATTAAAGTGATTAAAAGATTATGTGGCTGTATTTTTTCAATTTTTTTACCATTACCTATCATAATCGCTAAAATAAGGCCTGAGAGACCAGATGTGATATGTACAACTGTACCACCAGCGTAATCTAAAGCACCAAGTTGTTGTATCCAACCTCCGCCCCATACCCAATGCGCAACTGGGCTATATATCAAAATCACCCACAAGAATATAAAAATAATAAACGGAAAGAATTTCATACGTTCAGCAATAGAACCTGAAAGTATAGAAACTGCTATTGTGCAAAACATCATTTGGAACAACATAAATAATGCAAACGGGATGTGTGGACTTAATTGGTCATTGACTGCAAAACCAACATGTTGTAAGCCAATCAAATCGAAATTGCCTATAAAAGCATTGCCTGTTCCAAAACTTAATGAAAAACCTAATGTAACCCATGTAAACGTCACGATAATCATTGCTGCCATACTTTGCATAACTGTGTTTAGGACATTCTTTGATTGAACTAGCCCTCCATAAAACAAGCTAAGCCCAGGGGTCATAACCCAAACAAGTAAAGTGCAAAGAAATAAAAAAATTGTGTCATCCATCTTCATAATTACCACTTCCTTTGAAAATATCATAATGATACTTCAAAGAAATAGCAAAAATACGTAAGATAAAATGACACAATATGTTACATAATATAACAGTGTTTTAATCACTTATTTCGTTTTAAGCTTTTTGAATTGTAATTGTCCAAGATGCATCATCTAATTGTTCATAATTCGTAACTGGATAACCTTGTTCAGCCGCCCAATTTGGAATAGCTTCTGTTGCTTGCGTACAATCGAAATCTATTTTAAGTTCATCACCATTATCTAATGTTTTCATTTTCTTTTGTGCTTCAATAAGTGGAAATGGACATACCATACCTACTGTACCTAATTCATATAACATTGTTATTCCTCCAATTAATTATGTTGTTTGTGTTTGTTTTGGAACTGCAGTAGTTTGAGATTGTGATGTTTGTTTTTCTAACTTTTTCATTGGTCTAATGAAAATAAAGTAACTCATAAACCATACACCTAAAATCATAGAACCTAATGCAATCCAGCCTTTCCAAGACATAATAGCTGTTTCTACTAAGCCATTACCAATTGAACAACCACCTGCTACTGAGGCACCGAATCCCATGCAAATACCACCAATAGCACTATTACGAATCGTCTTTTTATCAGGTAATCGCCATTTGAATTCACGTGATCCTCTAGCAGCGATATATGATCCTAAAAAGATACCTAATATTAATAGTACACCCCAATCTATTAACTGAGTATCTCCTGTAATTAAAAACGTAATTAAGTTTGCTGATGGTGTTGTGATGCCTAAACCGTAATCTCTACCAGTTGACATACTCATCGGCCAAGCAATTAATGCTATCAAACCAACTGCTATACCAGCTACAAATGGGTGGTATCGTTTTTCAAATAAATAATGTCTCAAGCCACTATATTTTTGCTTAAGCTTTGGAACCGCAAATTTAGGTTTAGGTTTGCGTAACGTTTTAGTTACAAAAATAATCGTGATGATCGTTAATATTAAAGTAAATACCCACATTGGAATACCCGTTGTCTGAGACATATTGGCATTGATATTTGTAGGTTGATTTATCCACGTCATCACTGGAAGTAGCACACCTGTTTTAGTAATTGCCGCAGTTACTGCATATAACACGAGTGCTACCCAACTTCCTATTAAACCTTCTCCAGCACGATACCATGTACCTGTAGCACATCCTCCTGCTAATACAATACCTATTCCAAATATAAACGCACCAATGATGGTACCAATAATTGGAAATGTACTATCAGGTATTGAAATAAGATTTAACCCAGTTAAGATCAGTAGTCCTATACTTTGGACTGTAATAGCTACTAATAAAGCATAAAACATTTTGTTATTTTTTTGAACATACATGTCTCTAAAGCCACCAGCTAGGCAAAAACGTGTACGTTGCATAACAAACCCTAATAATATTCCAACGATAAGACCACTAATAATCATCCATATCACTATTAATTCATCCTTTCCCGATTATTTTACTAAGGTATTATAATCAATTGTACTAAATTTGGCAACTTCTTAAAATAAAATGCATCTAACGATTTTTCACACGACCTTAAATTATTGCAGTTGATTCACTTAATGTTGGCAAACAAAAAACGGGAGTGGAACAGAATTCTTTTGAATTCGTCGTCCACTCCCAGCTTGCTTTGCTTGTAGAATTTCTTGATGAAATTCTCTTTGCTGGGGCCCCGACTCCCAACTTGCTTTGCTTGTAGAATTTCTATGTG
>NZ_JAESMI010000117.1:0-6164 GCF_017893095.1 Staphylococcus sp. GDX8P80P
TGGTATGTTTTTGTCGTTAAAAACATTGTACCGTAAAAGGACTGTTATATGGCCTTTTTACTTTTACACAATTATACGGACTTTATCAATATTACGTCACTCTTCAATTATACCAAAATTAAACATTCATTAACATCGTACTCTGCATTTTATATATTGAATCAGCCAGAAAAAAACCGCATCATTTATGATATGCTTCTGCTTATCAGGTAGTGATGCGGTTTTTATAATGAATATATTTTTAAGTAAATAATATAATCATTGTTGTACTAATTAGATTGATTTTAGTCCATACTATTTAAAGAAGCTTCATCAACTTGGTATGTGTTTTCAATTGATTGTACTTCACCATTCCCTTTATTCACAAAAATAGTAAAACCATTATCAGAGTTATCGTCATATACCAACTGCTCCTCTGTTTCTACAGTAGGATCTCCATGAAATTGTTTAAAATCAGATACTGAAATAGCTTCCGGTAAAATGTATACACTTGATACTGTACCGTCTATACCATAATATATGCCTATATTATGATATTTTTCTACATTACCAATATCCATAGAAATGGTATTATCAGGTTCTCCAAATTTTGATTTTATCTCGTGTTTGGACATTTTTAAATTATTTTAGAATAAATATAGAAAAGCGTGGCAAAATAGATTAATATAAAATTAAAATAATTAAAGAATGGGGATAATGGTGTGAAGAAAGTTTTCGCCAGTTTAGGCGTTATTTTATTAGTTGCAGTATTTGGAGTTTCTGTTGTATTTGCATATGGGAGTTACAAAGATTTAGAACTTAAAAAAGAAGAAGCTAAAGTAACTGAAAACAAACAAAAAGATAGTAAGAATAAAACTTCCAAAAAAGAACAACAAAATCAGACTATAAACCAAAAAGAAATTCAAGAACCAACAAACACAAATAATAACCAAGCTTATAATATTAATGAAGAATCTAATACTGATGAAGTTCGAACAACAGAAGATAGTGAAGAAATTAAAAAAACTGAGAACGGCATAGACTATACTGGTGAGTTTGATTCTCTTGAAGAAAAAGAAAAATTTGAAAAAGATGTAATGTCACAATCCGGAGGAGGGCCTAGCGAGAAGGAAGAAATAGATAAAAATTGGGATTCAGAAGCTGAATATGCTAAGCAACAAGAAGTATACAACAAAGCTGCTCGGGGAGAAATTCCTGAACCTGGAGAAACAGTAAAATAGAAGAGGATAATTATTTTTATAAAGGGAGTGTAAAATGAAAAAGATATTAACTGCGATGACAATAATTACAATCATCGGCATATTAGCAGCTGTTGGGTTTTTTGGATACAACAAATATCAGGAAGTAGAGTTAGAAAAAAATAAATTACAAGCTCAACAAAAAGAAAATGACGATAATAATTCACAAAATATTAGTGAAACAGTTAATAATGAGAGTCAATCGAATGAAGGTCAAAATAATAGTCAAGAGCAAGAGAATGAGGGTAGTCAAACAGTAAAAGTTCACGAAGGAAGTAGTGAAAGAACTACGGATAAAGATGAATTTTCTGATTTGAAAGTGAATAGAGATAATGTGTTTGATTACGTTATAGCAGCTGTTAATCAAACTGATGGCGGAGACGCTTCTCTTATAAAATTTCAACAACCAGAATTTTCAGCACAAGATGATGGCTTATGGAGAATAGCAGCAAATAATAAGAGTGGTCACGGTTCATATACCTTTATTGTAGATCAAGATGGAACTGTTCAAATTTGGGACGGCTTGATGAATGAAAAAATTGAAGAACAAAAAGTTACAATAGAATAAATTTTAAAAAGGGGAAAGTAAATGAAAGAAAACTATAAAAACTTTATCCAAATATTTACTAAAAGAAAAAGCATTTTAACTCAAAGTATTATTTTAATATGTATGACGTTTTTCTTGTTGAATAAACATAGTGCTAATGCATCTGAAATCATGCAAGAACAAGCAGAAAATATAAATAATCAAGAGACAAATACAAGTATAAAGAGCAACGATATTAAAACAGAAAATGTTCAAAACAAAGGTATAAAAACCAATACACAAAGCACATTGACAGAACCCCAAAATGAAAATCCCAAAGTTGATAATAATCAAAATGATAATTATTTAGCTAGTAAAAGTAAACAAGTGGTTCCACAAGAAAATAAAAGCAAAAACACTCTAGATTACAAAGGCGTCGTTGAAGATACAGATCATACTCAAGACAAAGTTATGGATTCTAAAAATCTAACACAAATTAAAAAACCTGAATCTATTACTACACAACAAATGAGTTCACCAAATCAACAGACATTATATAATGCTCAAGCCAAATCTAACCAAACTGATAATGAAACATTAGCTATACAGAAACAGCAACAATTAAATACAAATAGACTGAAAAACATAAAAGGCAACAGTACTTATAAAAATACTTATTATGATAAGAAATATGAAGGTATTTTAAGTATCGAAACGGACCGCATTAATTACAAACCTGGTGACACAGTTAAAATATATACTGAGCATAACAGGAACTTTACTAAACCTACTTATAGTGAAGCAATATTATATTCACATAGATCTAGTGGATGGTATATAGACGATCCACCATATCGTTTTGATAAAACTTCATTAGTTGGCAGAACGACATCATTTTATAAGAAAGCGAATGGTAATTGGGAATCTATCATAACTATTCAATTACCTGAGAAAATGGTAGATGATGCTTTTGATATTACAGTTAACAGCTGGAATGACATTGAGTCAGAATATACGAGATCATATAGTAATTCCAATGGTTTACTTATAAAAGTGTTAAATAACAATACATCCGATTTAGGAGAATATAGAGTAGAAGCGTTTGATGAATCAACTAAACCCAAACAAGAATTTAATGGTCCAAAAATCATTAAATACTACACAGATAAAAAAATTTATAATCCAAATGATATAGTAAAAATGACAATTGAAATGCAAGACAAGAATGATATCGCTTATGTCCAAGCTAAACTAAATACATTAGAACCCGATGTATATAAAGATGGCTCTCAAAAATATATTCCGATGACTTTTGCGAATTTCACAAGAGATATTAAACAAATAAGTAATGGAAACTGGCAAGCCATTATTGAATTCAAAATACCATCTTACATTAAAACAGGTGATATAATACTTGATGATATTGTAGCATCTGATAAGTTGGGTAATGATAATGAACTTGATTATGATTTTGATAAAAAATTATTTAAAGTTGAACGAACTGAAAATATAGCTTCATTCACAGTTGATACAATCGCAGATTTTTCAAAAGAAATAAGAGGAAAAGCTACATCTAATATGATGGTTTATGCATATGTAAATAATAAGCAAATAGGAAAAGCAAAAGTTACAGATGGTAAATATTTTATGAGTATTCCAAAACAAAAAGCAGGTACAAATATTCAAATATTTACAATTAATAAATACAATAAAAAGAGTAAGATTGTTACCAAAAAAGTTATAGATAGAACAGCACCTAAAACACCAACAATAAGCAAAATAACAACAAAATCTAAAGTTGTTAGTGGTAAAGGTGAAAAAAATTCAATTGTCTATATCTATAGAGGATCAACCAAAATTGGACAAGCAACTGTAGATACAAAAGGTAATTATAAACTCAATATTAAACCACAGAAAAAAGGTACTAAATTAACAATATACAGTGTAGATAAAGCAAAAAATAAAAGTAAAAAGCTGTATGTAAAGGTACCTTAAAACATACTCTTAATAGGGTTATATAATAAATAATAGAACGTGTGTAATAAAAATGCGGTTAGAAAATTGAAATATTTCTCTAACCGCGTTTTTTATATTTTTTTGGTACTCATCTTTATTGTTTACATAATAGGTCTTTATCAGCCTAACAGTATATTGGGTGATAACTTGTTCGATTTCTTCTTCACTTAAGTACTTTTATTCTATTTTCAGTTATGATGCCTTTCTGCGCATCGACCAATGATGAGGTTTTCAATTCATATATTACTTTATTATATATTAAGCGTATAAAGTACACAAAACAAGAACGAACGTTCTCTTTATTGCTGTTAATTCTACTTTATAATATAAATAAAGTAAACATAACCAATAAAGCAAGTTTGAAAGGACAATCACTTTGAATTTTGAAAATTACAAATATTTTACTGGAAAAGATTTAATGAAGGAATGTAACTTGAGTGAAAAAATGATTAAGAATAGTATGGATAAACTTGAACGAGTTTATAAGTTAGATATAAATAGGTACAAATCAAATCCATCAGCAACCAATAGCGGTTACAGTTTTAACTTATTTGAATTAGAATTATTTAAAATTTTGCTAAATACTATTGACGACTTTCCTGTTCCTACATCTGCTAAAAAATTTGATGACATAGATTTAAGAGAGGAGGCATTAAAGAAAAATAATAGTCAATTTATTAGCTATATTACTAATATCAGCGATTCAATTGATAATATTAAAAATGATGCATTAAAAGCGCAAATTTATGCATCTGAAAACTATTCTTATACTTTAGAATGGCTTAGTGCCCAGTCAAAATGTAATGATGCATTGTCTTCATTTTTTAATTATACAAATTCTCTAGATTTAGATAAGAGTTCAAAACTATATAGAAAATTAGCACATAGAATTGACGAGTTACTGTTTGAAACATTAATGGAAGATAATATGACATTTGATAATGACTTCAACTTCAAGCAACTATATAAAGTTCATCAATATAATAAAGAAAATAATCCCGAAAATTTTATTATATACAACCAAGTAGAACCTGATGATTCCAAGTGTTCGAATGTAAAGCATGAAGTAGCTAGATATATATCAAACGAACCAAGTATAGATGATTATAGTGAACGTACTGATAACAAATTATTAGATTTTTTCATTATTGATATATTAAACAAACTCTACCTTCCAAGTTTGAATAAAAGAATCAATCATAAAATTGTAACTTATGATATACAAAATGATGATGAAGCAAAAATCCGTGAAAAATTAAGAAAAAAAGAAATTGTAAAATATCCATTCAATGTTAATGGATACTTTCTCGGTATTGAAAACGACTTATTTTCTAACTATCAAAGAATTATTAATACTATAAACCGATATAAAAACAGCACTTATGAATTACAAAATTTTGAATCACGCATAGACAATATAATAAATAGCTCAAAGGCATTAATATCAAACGATAAGTTCCTCAATATTTATAAAGATTTTTATCTGTCATTGTCTAAATTTTCTAACCTATTTTATACTAATCGCCAATCCTATATTGATGATGGTATAAGTCCAAATCAAGTAGAGAGCTTCTTAAATGACTTGTATCGAATTCATTTTTTATTGGATAAATATTCATTTAATAAAGATATTGAGCCTCTTTCAAAAATAAACTTCACCGAATTAACGAACACTTTCCACTTATTTGAAGAAATAAAATCTACTCAAATTAAAGACGAAATCATCAGTAAACAAGTCAATGATTTATCTAGTTGGTCTATTGCAAAATCTCTAAGTGAAACCTTAGACAATTTAAAATTTGAATAGCACTACCGAAGTAGGTCGTCCATTATTTTTGTTTATGGACGACCTACTTATTTGCGTTTAATTCTCCTTTAATATGTATGTAGCAACACAAATTTAATGCTTATATAGCAAAGGAGAGATTAATTATGACTCATAACATCTTCAAGCAATATCCATATTGGGTAAATTCAACTGGATGGTATGAACTTATTCGAGCAAAAAACAAAAACGACGAAGATAAGGTAGTTCGTTTATCTAGTCCAATCATCATTGAAAACAAATTTCTTGATCCCTCTACTGGGATTGAGAAATTGACTATCACGGATGGCAAAAATATTAAACGTATTGAAACGTCAGATATTCTAACGACACAAAAATTACCTAGACTGGTTCTGTATAGCTTCAGCATCAATGAAAAGTACATTAAATCGCTAGGTAATGCACTACAATTAATGCGTCAATCACTGCCCATTTCTACATTGTATACAGGTGTAGGTGTCTTAAGTACTGATGAAGGTACTGTCATTTCATTAGATGAACCATATCTTTCAAAAGACATCGAGCAGTCTCAGGCTGATGAAATCATTTGTGAAACAAA
>NZ_JAESMI010000012.1:0-9430 GCF_017893095.1 Staphylococcus sp. GDX8P80P
AAATCTTCTAGCTTTTTTAAATATCTTCTTTTTCTGGAATTGAGTAATGTTCGAAGATTTGGCCACTTTCAATCGCGTTACTTAAGTTTTCAAGCCATTTACAATATTGCTTTGTATGATCTAATTGTGCTTGGATTTTATCAACTTCTGCTTTAGATGCTTCGTCTAAGTCAGCGTTTTTTAATGTTTCATCTAACAATAATTGCGCTTTTTCAACGGCTTCTAAGTTCGTGTCAACTTCACGCTCCCATTTTTGTGTAAAGAAATTTCGGAAAAAATGGAAGAAGTTCTTCTCTGCAATGAAGTGTTGTTTTCTGCTGCCACGAGTGAATTGCTGTTTCACAATATCAAATTCTTGTAGTTTCTTGACACCAGCACTCATGCTCGGCTTGCTCATTTGCAAATGTTCACGCATCTCATCAAGCGTCATACTACCTTCAAAGACCATTGTGCCGTATAGATTACCGACGCTACGGTTTGTACCATACAAATCCATTGTTTCACCGATTGAATTGATAACAAGATCTTTTGCTTCTTCAATTTTTTGGTCATAATTCGTTGAACGTGCCATGGTGCACCTCCATTGTTACTTATTAGTTTTTTAAAGAGAAATAAACGAAGACGTTCATTTTTCAATTCTAAATCATTATAAAGTGTTTGGTGAAAAGTTTCAAAATCGCATATTTATTATTAGCACTTTTAACACTGTATTTTCAAGTCTATCTCAAAAATTGTGTCGTTTTATATCGTTTGCAAGGCTATGAAAAGTATGATAACCTAGTTCTGTAAAATTCGTTAAATAAAAATTTAACAAACTTAACGGAGGTCGTTTGATGGAACTTGTAGAGAAATTGTCTAACCGTCAGTATATCGATGGTGAATGGGTAGAAAGTTCAAATAAAAATACAAGAGATATTATTAATCCTTATAACCAAGAAGTTATCTTTACGGTTGCAGAAGGTACTGCTGAAGATGCAGAAAGAGCAATACTTGCAGCACGTCGCGCATTTGAAGATGCCGAGTGGTCATTAGAAACAAGTGAAGTCAGAGGTAAAAAAGTAAGAGCGATTGCAGATAAAATTACAGAGCATCGTGATGAATTAGCTAAATTAGAAACATTAGATACTGGTAAAACATTAGGAGAATCATATGCAGATATGGATGATATCGCCAATGTATTTACTTATTTCGCTGGATTAGCAGATAAAGATGGTGGCGAAATCATCAATTCACCAATTCCAAACACTGAAAGTAAGGTCGTTAAGGAACCTGTTGGTGTCGTAACACAAATCACACCTTGGAATTATCCATTACTTCAAGCTTCATGGAAGATTGCACCAGCATTAGCAACAGGATGCTCACTTGTTATGAAGCCAAGTGAAATCACACCGTTAACTACAATTCGTGTATTCGAATTGATGGAAGAAGTTGGCTTCCCTAAAGGTGTTATCAACTTAGTATTAAGTAGTGGTGAAGAAATCGGAGATACACTATCAGGTCATGAAGAAGTAGATTTAGTTTCATTCACAGGCGGCATTGAAACAGGTAAACATATCATGAAGAATGCTGCTAATCATGTTACTAATATTGCATTAGAACTTGGTGGTAAGAACCCTAATATTATTTTTGATGATGCTGACTTTGAAGTTGCAGTGGATCAAGCCTTGAATGGTGGTTACTTCCACGCAGGTCAAGTATGTTCAGCAGGGTCACGTATTTTAGTACACAACAATATTAAAGACGACTTTGAGAAGGCGTTAATTGATCGTGTAGGTAAAATCAAACTTGGTAATGGTTTCGATGATGATACTGAGATGGGACCTGTAATTTCTACAGAACACCGCAGTAAGATTGAAAACTACATGGAAATTGCAAAAGAAGATGGCGCTACAATCGCAATTGGCGGTAAACGCCCAGAACGAGAAGATTTACAAGCTGGCTTGTTCTTTGAACCAACAGTAATCACTGATTGTGATACGTCAATGCGTATCGTTCAAGAAGAAGTATTTGGTCCAGTTGTGACTGTTGAAGGATTTGATAGTGAAGAAGAAGCAATTAAATTAGCTAATGACTCTATTTATGGTTTAGCAGGTGCAGTCTTCACTAAAGATATCGGTAAAGCACAACGTGTAGCCAATAAATTAAAACTTGGTACAGTTTGGATCA
Organism: Staphylococcus sp. GDX8P80P; assembly: GCF_017893095.1. Taxonomy (NCBI): domain Bacteria; kingdom Bacillati; phylum Bacillota; class Bacilli; order Caryophanales; family Staphylococcaceae; genus Staphylococcus; species Staphylococcus sp. GDX8P80P. Next base: position 2,167 of record NZ_JAESMI010000012.1, read on the forward strand.
ATGATTTCCATCCATACTTCGCACAAGCACCATGGGGTGGTTATAAACAATCAGGTATTGGACGTGAACTAGGTAAAGAAGGATTAGAAGAATATTTAACTAGTAAACATATTTTAACTAATACAAATCCTGAGCCAGTTAACTTCTTTAGCAAATAACAAATCCATGCAAGAGCAATAGAGTCGTAATATAAATCAACTATGCGACTCTATTTATTTGAGTTATAAAGTTGTACGTATCGAACTTAAAAGCGTGAAATATAAAGACATCATAATCAATTTAAGGGAGGACGAATTTATAATGAGTAAAAAGAAATCATATGATTACGTCATTATTGGTGGCGGTAGTGCCGGTTCAGTATTAGGTAATCGTTTAACAGAAGATAAAGATAAAGATGTATTAGTGTTAGAGGCAGGACGTAGTGACTATCCTTGGGATTTATTCATTCAAATGCCAGCAGCGTTAATGTTCCCATCAGGTAATCGTTTTTACGATTGGATTTATCAAACAGAGGAAGAACCACATATGGGACGTAAAGTAGACCATGCACGTGGTAAAGTTCTTGGTGGCTCTAGTTCAATAAACGGTATGATTTACCAAAGAGGTAACCCAATGGACTATGAAGGTTGGGCTGAACCAGAAGGTATGGAATCATGGGACTATGCACATTGCTTACCATACTTTAAACGTCTAGAGAAAACATACGGTGCTACACCATTTGACCAATTCAGAGGTCATCACGGTCCAATTAAATTGAAACGTGGTCCAGCAACTAATCCATTATTTAAATCATTCTTTGATGCAGGTGTAGAAGCAGGATACCACAAAACAAAAGACGTTAACGGTTATAGACAAGAAGGATTTGGACCTTTCGATAGCCAAGTGCATAACGGACGTCGTGTATCAGCATCAAGAGCCTACTTACACCCAGCAATGAAACGTAAAAATTTAACTGTTAAAACACGTGCATTTGTTACTAAAATCCATTTCGATGGTAACAAAGCAACAGGTGTAACATTTAAACGTAATGGTAGATACCATACGGTTGATGCAGGTGAAGTTATATTATCTGGTGGTGCGTTCAATACACCTCAATTATTACAATTATCAGGTATTGGTGACGCAGAATTCTTGAAATCTAAAGGAATTGAACCGCGTATGCATTTACCAGGTGTCGGAGAAAACTTCGAAGACCATTTAGAAGTATATATTCAACATGAATGTAAAGAACCAGTGTCATTACAACCAAGCTTAGATGTTAAACGTATGCCATGGATTGGTTTACAATGGATATTTGCACGTAAAGGTGCTGCAGCATCAAACCACTTTGAAGGTGGTGCTTTCGTAAGATCTAACAACCAAGTTGCTTATCCAAACTTAATGTTCCACTTCTTACCGATTGCTGTAAGATATGACGGACAAAAAGCACCAGTAGCACATGGTTATCAAGTGCACGTAGGACCAATGTATTCAAACTCACGTGGTAGCTTAAAAATTAAATCAAAAGACCCATTTGAAAAACCAAGTATCGTCTTTAATTACCTTTCAACAAAAGAAGACGAACAAGAGTGGGTTGAAGCAATTCGAGTAGCTAGAAATATCTTAGCGCAAAAAGCAATGGATCCATTCAATGGTGGTGAAATTTCACCAGGACCATCCGTACAAACAGATGAAGAAATCTTAGATTGGGTACGTAAAGATGGTGAAACAGCATTACATCCATCATGTAGTGCTAAAATGGGGCCTGCATCAGATCCAATGGCAGTTGTAGACCCATTAACTATGAAAGTTCATGGTATGGAAAATTTACGTGTTGTTGATGCATCAGCAATGCCTCGTACAACAAATGGTAACATTCATGCACCTGTATTAATGCTTGCTGAAAAAGCAGCAGATATCATCCGTGGTAGAAAACCATTAGAACCACAATATGTTGATTATTACAAACATGGTGTGAGTGATGAGAACGCTGGTGCAATGGAATTTGATCCATATTATCAACACTAATTGTAAACCAGTATATTAATACTAAAAAATAGAAAAGAAGATAACTTAGGGAGCGGGACGCTGAATTCAAAATGAATTCTGTTCCGCTCCCAACTTGCTTTTTAATACCTTATTTAATCCGTTCGGCATTGCATCTCATGTTTTCAATCTTCATAGTCATTGAATTTTGATATGATAGTTAAGAAGAAGTGGTTTAGAAGGGTGGATGAAGACCTCTTGAATACAAATTATGAAATCACGTTCGACACGAAAAAAGAAGATGTCGCTTCTGATTATTTATCATTGAACTTAATATTAAAAGGCAATGTCACTTGTCAAAGTGAAAATCAAAATAGACAATATCACGTTGGCGATTTAATTTTAATTAATAGCTATCAAAATTTTTTGATTCTAGATGATACAGATGTTAGCTATATGTCACTACGACTGTCAAATAAGTATTTCTCTCATTATATTGAAGATAAAAATATTTATTTTCACTTTGAAGAGGTGTCTCAGAAAATACATAATGACATTAAAACATTATTGGCTAAAATAGGCATTACCTATTTAAGAAAGGGAAAGTTTCATCAACTGCATATGGATCAAATGATGATTCAATTAATCGAGATGCTAGTGAAATTTATTCCGTATCAGTCAAGACAAGAAATGATACATGAGCAAAATAAAGATGACGTTTTTGCTAGTCTTGCCTCAGAATTTATTAATCAACATTACATGGAACATATCGGTTTAGATGACTTAGCAGACTATATCAATTTATCTAGTTCATATACGTCACGTTTATTCACAAAGAAATTAGGAACGTCGTTTAATAGCTATCTTAATAAAGTTAGAACGAGAAATGCTGAACATGATTTAAAATACACTGATATTTCAATTACCGATGTTGCTTTGGGGAATGGATTCTCCAATTCGACATCCTTAGCTAAAAACTTTAAATTATGGTATCACATGACGCCAAGTGACTATCGTAAGCAATATCATGTTGAAGATAGCCACCAATCAGATATCAAACCAATGAATAAGCAAAGTATCAGACGGTATATTCAATATTTATCGTCGTTTGTGAATAATCAAATGGATGTCGTCATTCAATCAGCAGAACCTCAAAAGGAAATTGACATCCAGTTAGATGACAGTCTTGAGCACTTAAATAAATATAACCATATCGTTCAAATAGGGAGTATTGTTAATTTGCGGGTACATCGCTATAGAGAACAGTTATTAGAAGTAAAAGATAGAATTGGATTAGATACGGTTCTTGTACAAGATTTAGTTAACGATAACGCTTGGAGAGAGCATGTTGTTGCATCAGATGAAATTATTCCACATAGTCATCAATATATGACGTTAGATGAATGTTTATTATTCCTAATGAATCATCAAATACATTTGAGTATTCGTCTGAGACCGCCACGTAGCGCTTCAGCATTTCAATCGTATTGTGCACATTGGATAGAGATTCTTAAACATTTTATAAATATGACCACACATAGTAGTAGCATGCAACTATCAGTGATTATAGATGCCATTGAGTTGAAACAATATGTACAATTATATGATGTATTTAAACATTATATTTCTAAAGTGAAATTTATTGTGCATGACCAAGACGTTAGTGATAATAAAGATAATTTGAAACAATTATTTAAAGATCACGCTGAAAAGGTGCATATGTTAGCGTTTGAAGCCAATCAGAATGACGTCGTTAATTTAGAAGTGTCTGAAGATATACAGTATCAATATGCGAAAAATCATATTAACGAAACAGTAGAAGCCATACTCGAATGGCTTCCAGCCAATCACAAAGCGATTCCACTTATGTTACTGAACTGGAACACTTTAACCGGCAATTCTAATTTGACAAATGGCGAGTATTTTAGAGCGGGTATTATATTTAAACAGTTATTAGATATCAATGAGAAAGTGTGTACAGTAGGCTACTGGTTGAACTACGAATTACATCAAAAGTATGGTGTCATGAATGAACATCGTCTGATGGGAATTGATTTATATCATCAATTTGATGGCAAGCGACCTGCATTCTTTACAAGTAATTTCTTTAGAATGTTGCAATCTCATGTGAGATTCCGCAATGAGGAATGTATGGTTGTGGGTGATGATACGCATCTTCAAATCGTTGTGTGGGATGCTGATCATTATAATCCATATTACACTATTTCAGAACAGCCTAATGTAATGGAGAAACGGAACTTTAAACTTGAAATTAAAGACCTTCAAAGTGGTCTATATAAAGTTAAACACTATACGTTAGATAAAGAGAATGGCGCGTTATATCGTGTATGGCAACAACATAATACAACGTATGGTATGGACCAAGAAACGATTGATTACGTGAACCGTATATCATACCCTAGATTAGATATTTCAGAACTAGAAGTAGCGGAAACACTAACGTATCATTTAAAAGTAATGACGAATTCCATCCATATCATAGAAATAAATAAATACGTATAATTAGGAGAATGACAAAAATGTATCATTAATTTTTGTCATTCTCCTTTTTAAATTAAAAAATTAAACAATTTGGTGTCTAAGAGGACATAGATTAACTATTAAATTGAGAGATAAACGATACAATTATAGGTGAGGAGAGATGAATTATGAATAAACAATTAATTAACACTTTACAAGAAAAAGAAGCACGTATGATTGAAATAAGAAGATATTTACATGAACATCCTGAGTTATCATTCAAAGAAGAAGAAACACCAAAATATATAGCGGATTTCTACAAAGATAAAGATTGTGAAGTAGAAACGAATGTAGGGCCTAATGGTGTTAAAGTGACGATAGATAGTGGCAAACCTGGTAAAACGATTGCGATTCGAGCAGATTTTGATGCTTTACCAATTAAAGAAGCTACAGGTTTACCGTTCGCATCAAAAAATGAAGGCGTGATGCACGCTTGTGGTCATGATGCGCACACAGCTTACATGTTAATTCTAGGTGAAACGTTAATAGAAATGAAAGATCAATTTAAAGGTAAAGTGATTATTATTCATCAACCAGCAGAAGAAATGCCTCCAGGTGGCGCACAAGGCATGATTAAAGATGGCGTACTTGATGGTGTAGATCACGTGTTAGGTGCGCATGTAATGAGTACGATGGAAGCCGGTAAAGTCTTCTATAGAGAAGGATTTGTTCAAACTGGACGTGCCTACTTCAAATTAAACGTACAAGGTTCAGGTGGTCATGGCTCTTCACCACATATGGCTAATGATGCGATTGTAGCAGGCGCTCAATTTGTTACGGAAGTACAAACGATTGTATCTCGACGACTAAGCCCATTTGAAACAGGCGTGATTACAATCGGCTCATTTGACGGCAAAGGTCAATTTAATGTGATTAAAGATGCAGTAGAACTTGAAGGTGATGTTAGAGCGTTAACCGATGACACACGTGACACAATTGAAAAAGAATTAAGACGCTTAGTTGAAGGTCTTGAAGCAACATTTGGCGTAACGTGTGATTTCGAATTTAAAAAAGATTATCCAGCATTATATAACGACCCTGAATTTACACAATATGTTGCACGAACAATTCAAGACGCGGATGCAGATGATATCAAAGGTATTGAAGTTTGTGAACCTCAACCACCATCAGAAGACTTCGCTTTTTATGCAGCAACATTACCAAGTACATTTATTTATTCAGGTGCTGCACCAAAAGATGGTAAAATTTATCCACATCACCACCCAAAATTTACAATTGATGAGTCATCAATGTTAGTAGCTGCAGAGGCAGTAGGAACAGTCGTGTTAGACTACTTAAGTTAAGGAGAGAGCATTATGGAAATGAGACAACAACAATTCACTGGAAATAATAAACTTTTATTAGGTATTGTACTTGGAGTAATTACATTTTGGTTATTTGCGCAATCACTACTTAACTTAGTACCAACTATACAACATTCATTTTCAAGCAGTATTGGTACAACGAGTATTGCGATAAGTATTACGGCATTATTTAGTGGGATGTTTGTCGTTGGTGCGGGTAGTTTCGCTGATAAATTAGGCCGAGTAAAAATGACATATATTGGCTTAGTATTGAGTATTATTGGGTCATTATTAATTATAGCGACACCATTTACTTCAATGTTAATCCTCGGACGTATCATTCAAGGGTTATCAGCGGCGGCGATTATGCCTTCTACCTTAGCGATTATTAAAACGTATTATCAAGGTTCAGATCGACAACGTGCGTTAAGTTTTTGGTCGATTGGTTCATGGGGTGGTTCAGGGTTCGCTTCTCTATTTGGCGTATGATTGAAACGGCAATTGGTTGGCGTTGGATTTATATTATTTCTATCATTGTAGCGATTGTAGCAATTCTTCTAATTAAAGGAACACCTGAAACAAAATCGAATCAAACAACAAATACAAGATTCGACTTTTTAGGTTTAACATTGTTTGTCATTATGATGTTAAGTATTAATGTGGTGATTACACAAAGTGCTAAATTAGGGTTATTCTCACCAATCATTTTAGCGTTAATTGCAGTATTTATTATTTCAACGATAATCTTTGTACGTGTAGAAATGAAAATGCATCACCCATTAATTGATTTTAAATTATTTAATAATAAAGCGTATACAAGTGCTACAATTTCTAACTTTATGCTTAATGGTGTTGCTGGTACGTTAATCGTTGCGAACACATTTGTACAACAAGGTTTAGGTTTTTCAACATTCCATACAGGATTACTTTCAATTACGTATCTTATTACAGTATTATTGATGATTCGTGTCGGTGAAAAAATCCTTCAAAAAGTTGGTGCAAGAAAGCCTATGTTACTAGGTACTGCACTTAATATGGTAGGTATATTGTTAATCTCATTTACATTCCTATCTTCACAAATGTATGTAGTCGTTTGTGTTATTGGTTATTTACTATACGGTTTAGGCCTTGGTTTCTATGCGACACCTTCAACAGACACTGCCATTTCAAATTCTCCTGAAGATAAAGTAGGTGTAGCATCAGGTATTTATAAAATGGCATCTTCACTTGGTGGTGCATTTGGTATCGCATTATCAGGTACGATATATGGTATAGGTGCAACCATGGTTAATATTAATTTTGGTGCCATGTTAGGATTGTGGTTGAACATTTTAATGGCAATCATTTCATTTATTGTCATACTCATAGGTGTTCCTAAACAACAATCTAAATCATAGAGTGATATTTAATGAAATAGAAGCGTATGCAAGAATTGGCACTGAACCCCTTAAATG
>NZ_JAESMI010000118.1:0-2358 GCF_017893095.1 Staphylococcus sp. GDX8P80P
TCTTTTTAAATTCGTTGTCCACTCCCAGCTTGCTTTGTTTGTAGAATTTCTTGATGAAATTCTCTTTGCTGGGGCCCCGACTCCCAACTTGCTTTGCTAGTAGAATTTCTTAGTGAAATTCTCTTTGTTGGGGCCCCGCCCGCAAGGGTGACTAGAACTGAGAAAAGTTTGAATTAAGCGCCTTCTCAGTTCAGTCAGCTACTGCGAATTTGCAAAATAGCTTCATTATATTATTTTTGTCACAGCCTCATCACCATTGTATAATCATTGTATAACAACTTTATAGAGGTGATTTTACTGAAGACATTTTTTACCCCATTAAAACTTTTAGTGACTGCACTTATCCTCCTGATTATCTCCTTCGGCTATTATATTTATTCAAAAATACCTAACGAACCAGACACTTCAAAAATAGAAACGCTCACTGCCAAACCTCAATATTCTCTTTCTTTTACTGGTGAACAGCAATCTCAAGAAAGCTTCACTTTATATTTCAATCCTTCTTTAGGCAATGTTGCCTCTTTATTTGTTAAAAATGGTGAAACCATTCATTCTGATGCACCTTTGATAGACTATTATAACCCTATTCTCGAGAAAATGATTGTCTCTAAAAAGAAAGCTTTAGCTTCTCTTCTCAACCAATCACCGAAACCATCAGGCGGACAACACATAGCGCTTAACACACAAATACTTGAACTTCAAAATCGGCTACAAACACGTATTCATTCCCCTATTCATGGCAAAGTAACCGTCTTAGATTCACATCCTTCTAAATTAAATACAAAAATAATGCAAATTAATAGCGAAAAACATATTATTCGTGCTAATATAACTGAATCCCAATTAGATCAAATTAAAATAAACCAAGAGGTAAATGTTACAACAAAGCACGCTAAATTATTCACTGGTAAAATTTTATCTATTTCTCAAATTCCTCACAAAGTGGAAAAAGGAGAATCCATTTATCAAGTAGATATTTCCACCCAAGATCATTACCCACTTGGTCGTCATTTCGATATTGATGTTGGAAGTTCTAAAATAGAACTACCTACAAATTCAATATTTGAAAATGATTATGTTTTAATTACACAAAACAACAAAATTATTAAAAGAAGAATAGAATATACTAAGAGCCCCAAAAATGGGTATATTATGGTATCTAAAGGATTAAACTTTGGGGATAAAGTTATCGTACACCCTTCATCCTCACTTCTATCCTATTAACCATAAGTTTTTCACAATAAGCTATTCGGAATAAATTTTATTATATAGAGTGAAATAATAATTTTTCTTAATTAATTGATTTTTATCAATTGCTTTGAAATTCAAACAAAGAATATAATAATCAAAATATTGTTTTATTAAGTACTTTTTTGTTTACTTCTTAATTCCATTTAGTTATAATTAACTAAATAATATAGCATTAAATTAATTTAATAAAATTCTTTTAATCTAAATTATTTAAGTATTTTTAACTATTATAGGACGTTATATATAATTTAACGGGCAAAATAGAAAAAGCGCACATAAATTGGGGAGGTTTCAAAATGGCAATTTCAAAAATCAATGATTGCTTCGAGTTATTAGCAATGATCACATACGCAGATAAATTAAAAAATATCATCAAAAAAGAATTTTCAATTAGTTTTGAAGAGTTCGCCGTTTTAACATACATTAGTCAAAGTAAAGAAGATGAATATTATTTAAAAGATATTATTAATCACTTAAATTACAAACAACCACAAGTAGTTAAAGCAGTGAAAAATTTATCTCAAGAAGATTACTTTGATAAAAAACGTAATGAACATGATGAAAGAACTGTATTAATCCTTGTTAATAGTACACAACGTAAAAAAATCGATTCATTATTAAATAAAGTAAATACACGTATTGAAGAAGCTAACAAAGAAACTGATTTATAATTTCTTTGTGGCTTTTCTAATTCTATTTGTTTTTGATATACACTTAAAAATATGGAATTGTATTTCCAGAGAAATACAGTCTGGGACATAAATTATATAGTAATGCTAATTATCAAATTCGCAGTAGCTGACTGAACTGAGAAGGCGCTTAAATCAAGCTTTTCTCAGTTCTAGTCATCCATGCGGAGGTGGGCGGGGCCCCAACACAAAAAATCACGAAAGTGATTTTACAAGCTAAGCAAGTTGGGGTCGGGGCCCCAGCAAAGAGAATTTCATCAAGAAATTCTACAAACAAAGCAAGCTGGGAGTGGACGACGAATTCAAAAGAATTCTGTCCCGCTCCCTTATTCCTACGATTAGTCAAGTACTTATCATTAAAATAAGCATTACTTAACTAAACCGTTCAATTTGAATTTTTTGAATAAGGTGTTAAACT
>NZ_JAESMI010000119.1:0-336 GCF_017893095.1 Staphylococcus sp. GDX8P80P
GAAGTTTCCATTGGTAGAGTGTTGAGTCATGTTATGTTTTTATACATAAGGCGCCTCGTTAATTTAGTTTAGTGGTATTTATTAAATTATACGAAAGTGCCTTATTTTTTTAAGTATTCCAATGTAAAATTACATATAAATACAAAATGTTTTGGCGAGACGCTTGCGTTGATTATTAATGAACATAAGTGCTAGCGCACTTATGTAAGAAATTCTAAAGATGAATGACGAGTGACGTTGTGTGCGGGGCCCCAACACAGAGAAACTGAGTTAATCAGTTTCTACAAGCAAAGCACGTTGGGCAAGCAACCAACAATACGGAGTATTGTAAATAAA
>NZ_JAESMI010000120.1:0-356 GCF_017893095.1 Staphylococcus sp. GDX8P80P
TAATTTAGTTTAGTGGTATTTTATTAAATTATACGAAAGTGCCTTATTTTTTTAAAGTGTTTCAATGTAAAATTACATATAAATACAAAGTATTTTGGCGAGACTCTTACGTTGATTATTAATGAACATAAGTGCTAGCGCACTTATGTAAGAAATTCTAGAGATGAATGACGAATGTTGTTGCGCGACTCCTAGTGGAAAAGAAAGTGTCGAGTGACTACAGGCACGAGCCTTTCCCACAGGAAAGCGTCGCAACTATAATGAGTGAATATGCATCTAAGAATTTCTTTAGAAGACTACAGGCTGAAGCTGTCCCCTAAGAAAGCGAGCCAACAATACGAAGTATTATAAATAAA
>NZ_JAESMI010000121.1:0-38588 GCF_017893095.1 Staphylococcus sp. GDX8P80P
GAGCGCACAGTCTACTTCTCTCTACAACTATAAAAAATAGCTGTGAAAAAATCTATCGTCATAGATTTCTTCACAGCTAATCTTAGTATGTTTTATATACTTTTATATTGTTAGCTCGATGCCGAATTTAAGCTAATACATTTAATATAAAACGTGTTGAATACATTCAAAACAATGATAAAAAGACAATTTCTAAATGATTTCAATAGAAACTGTCTTTCTCAAATAATTAAATTTAATGATTTACTTCTACTATCTGCTCAACATTTTCTAAAAAGTTCAAATATAAGACTAGAAACTTATCTTCTTCTTCTACATAGGGTGCATGTCCTGATTCCTCAAATAAAACTTTTTCAACATTTTGGAATCGTTCTTCGATTTTATAATGTTCCTTGTCATTTATAATTGGATCATAACGTCCATTTACAATGAGTGTAGGTACTTTAACGTAATGTGTATACCCTTGATTTACATATGCTGTATTTAAAAGCGCCCTACTAGCTATGGCACTATCCTCAGAATTCTGTTTACTATATAATCGTTGTCGTTGAATCCATTTCATCGCTGATTCTTTTTCTTTATAAATATAGGGGAATAGTAACAGTAGCGCTTCAGATTTATTAAACCCTGCAATTTCATCTTGGTGCTCAATCATTAATTTCGTAAAACCATGAACGATATCTTCAGCTTTAGAGGAGATAATGGTTAAAGATAATACATGTTTTTCATGCTTTTCAGTAAATTCTCTAGCAATAATACCTCCCATATCATGACCTAATATATGTGCTTTCTTTAAGTTTAATTTATTGATTAGTACATATAAATCTTCGACATGATCTTCTAAATCATATGAATCAGGACGTGATGATTTACCATGTCCTCGAACATCGTATGCAATCACTCTATAGTTCTCTTGTAGTTGTTTGTTTAATAAATCAAACGCTGCAGAATTACCATCTAAGCCATGTATTAAGATAACGGGGCTGCCATGTCCTTCATCTTGATAAGCTAATTTTGTTTGGTTTAACATTTCGATTTTTTTCATGTTGGCACCTCCCTTAATTGTTACTATACCCACTTCTTTAAAAGTTACGCTATGAATGTTCTTAACTTTATTTCGCAAATTATTATATAAAATTAATATTTAAACAAAAAAACAACCACCGCATAAATACAGGTGATTGCCTATGTATTAAGAACTAAACTCTAGTTCTCGATGATAATTTAATTGTGTAAAAAATAATGAGTACAACTATTAAAATCCAAATAACTAAAGAAAAGATTTGTGCAATCTCAGGTTTTGTGATTACAGCATCAACCGTCTTTTGACAAAATAACAATCCAATAGCTGTGTACTCCATCTTTTTAAAGAAAATACCTATTAAACTTAATATAATACCTATAAAAAAGACAACTTGATGACTATAAATAGTGATTGGAACGATTCCCCAGTTTAAATTAAACGCACGCATAATAATTAAGATTAATGCAATAATGGCGACTGTATATCCTAATATCATTTCAAAACGGTTACTATAGAGAAATTTCTTCTTATCAATCCGTATATTGATAAAAATCGTTAACGGAAAAATAATAATACAATAGAAAATTGAAATAGCTGTCGCTGCCTGGAATGGCACGTATTGTTTATCATAAAGATATGAAATTAAAATAAAATTCATAATAAAGAAAATAACAGGATTCGTTTGTAACCCAAATAAATTCCTTTGAATAATCAAAATAATTTGTGCTGGAGATTTACCTCTATAATCTAGATAATCTTGATCTTTTGATTCAGATTTCTTCAAATCTGTACGCAAATTTTCTTTAATATCATCGATTAAATTAGGTGCCATCCCTTTATGACTAAAGTAATCATTTATATTCTCAAGTAACACTTTATCATTGGTTCTCATAGGTTACTCCTTTGCTATAGTTTCGTTAGATTGACACGAATAGTTAATGGTTCAATTTAAAATTTTATCATACATTGACGTTATTTTCTGTTTAACCATAAAAAATAGGAGCAAGACGTCATTTAAAAGTTGGCATTTGACGTCGTACTCCTAGTGATTCATTAATAACATATATAGAATTTTAATTATTTAGCAAGATCAATACGATATAATTTGATGTTTTTATCTTGTGGTGAGTTTGAGCCAAATTGATAGCTTGTGTTACCTTTTTGGATATAACCAAAGTTACCACTTACTTTGTTATATTGAACACGCGCAATCGCATTTTGTCCTAAGCTTTTTTTCACTTGGTTATACGTTGGGCCATTGGCTTCATTATAAGTCATAGAAATTCTTGTAACATGGCCTTGGTTCTTCTTACCTACTGCAGTTACAACCAGTAAACCTTTATTAGTGCGATATTCATAATATCCTTCATTGTTACTTGGATTTTTAGAATAAATCGGTGTACCGTATTTGTTTGTAACATTTTTGATTGATTCGCCAAGCGTAATATTTTCTAGAGATTTTTGACCTTGTGTTAATTGTTGAACTGTTTGAATTGTATTGCCGCTAGCTGCTTCAGCATGATTAACGCTTACTCCTGTCATTACTAGTCCTGAGACTAAAAATGCCGCTACTAATTTTTTCATAAGCACTCTCTCCTTTATCTTGTTTCTCGTCTTGTGCTTATTCATAGTATACCCTAATTGTTACTTAAATAACAGTATTATTACAAAAATATTACAAATTAAGTTATTTTATGTAACAAAAAAAGTTTTGGCGGCGTTTTTGAAACCCGTCATTAGTGCTCAGGCATAAATTTCTTAATAAATGGTGTTACATCTTCAACAAATTTCTCTTTTTCTTCTTCAAAAGGATATAGACTTGATTGTGCATAAACATCAAACTGCGCCTCTTTAATTAAATCGGCTACTTCTTTAGATTCAAGTGTTGTAATACGCTCACCATGTTCACCTGCAATGATTAACGTTGGTTTCGTCACACGTTCAAATACATTTGATATTGCCGCCTCTTTAAACACATCTTCAACCGCTTGCGTTTCTTCTTTAGTAGAAATCGCATTAGTATCTTCAACATGTTTTAAAAACTTATTCACTTTTCTCGGTTTATGATAACGACGCTTTTCTAAGAATTTGTTTTGTTTTTCATCATCCCAGTTACGAATTTTATGAGAGTACTTTCTAAATAAACGTTCCTCAGGCAACTCGCCTTCAATGGATGTTGGTGTCACCATAATGAGTGATGATACATAATTAGGATAGCGTTCTGCTAAATCAGCAATAATCGCTGCCCCCATCTCATGTCCTACAAATGCTGCTTCGTCTATATACAAGTAATCCAATAATTGTATAATATCATCTGCAAATTCATTAAATTTAATCTCTCTTGGTTTATCTGAATAGCCATGTCCTCTTAAATCAAGTAAGACAACTTGAAAAGACTTTGCCAAATCTTTTGCTAAATTTTGAAATATAGAAGCATTTTCATATGCTGTATGTACTAAGACGACAGGGTAGCCCTCACCCATAGTATCGTAATGTAGGGATAAACCACCTTTTCTAGTAAATAAATCCATCTTATGCATCTCCTCCTTGTTTGATTTGAATTGGTAATATTGATAATAATTCTTCACTCGTTGTAATAATAAAATCAACTTCTTCTTCTAAAGGTTCTAATTCAGCGTCATCATGTTTAAACCACACACTTACCATGCCCATCGCACGTGCTGGTGCTACATCATTTAAAGCATCATCACCGACATACATAATTTCTTCTGGCTGAACATCTATTTGGTGAATCATATCTTCAAATATTTTAGGATGGGGTTTACGAAATCCTACTGTTTCAGAAGTTGATAAATAATTAATCACGTGCCCTAAACCTAATGAATGCAAACGAAACTGTTTAATTTTAGATTTACCATTTGCAATCACACCTAAAACATAATCGCTTTGCGATAATTTCTCTAAAGTATATAACGTGTCATAATAAGGGAAGACATAGCGATAGAAATGCATTTCAAAATCATTAAACAGATCTTTCCACGTTAAACGATCGATATGAAACTGCTTAATAATCGCCTTATATAAATCGGGTTTGTCATTATCTTCATCATCATCTAATTCAATAAATTTCTGTTTAAAATCCGCTAATTGAACGTGTACGAAATAATCATGAAATCGTTCGTATTGTTCCTCAATAAATTTATCACGAGATTTTGTTCTATCTAATAATGTACCTTCTAAATCAAACACAACTGCTTTTATATGACTTAAGTCCATTGTCAATTCCCTCTTAACTCTATAATTATTCTCATTTTATCAAAAAGTCTTCTTTAAGATAATAACGCAACATAGGTATGTTGTGTTCAAATGTGTATTTAAGCACGTCCAGATTGTTTAAGCAAAATGTAAAATAATGTTGGAATACCAATTAAAGCCAATATAATACTAGCAGGTATCTGTACAGGATGAATTAACGTACTGCCTACCCAATCTGCAATTAACATCATTGTAGCACCGATTAAACAATTTAATACCATGTGAATTCCTAACGTAAATCGCCAATAATAGCGTCTTACCAATTGAGGTACAACCATACCGATGAAACCAATAATTCCCGTATAAGCCACTGCAACTGCCGTTATTATAGACGCTAAAGTAAGTACGATAAACATCACTTGTTGCACATTTAAACCTAATGATTGACTCTTCAACTCACCTAATTGTAATAGCTTAATCCCCGGTATCATAGTAAATAAAATGATGATAACAGGTATAGCTATTAGTCCTATGTAAATGATTTCTCTCGTTTCTGCCGCCGCGAATCCCCCGAAGAAGTAATTTGCGATTTGATTCATCTTGCTAGGTTTTATTAACACAAGAATATACAAGAATGCATTAAAAAGTGCGCCAATCATCAATCCAGTAATGATAAGAATCTTCACCGGATAACCACGAGATATAGTTGCTGCAATCATCAATACAATTAATAGTGTGATAATACTGATGCCGATTGAAAAGATAGGTACCCAAATAAAAGATAATCCTAAAAAAATGGCCAAACCTGAGCCAAACGTTGCACCACTAGCCAATCCTAATGTAAAACTATCCGCTAATGGGTTATTCAACACAGTCTGAAACATATGGCCTGCTATGGTTAGTATTGAACCCGTTAACATAGCTTCAATAATTCGTGGCAATCTAACTTTCAGCAATATCATTTGATTAAATGAATCTGCTAAATTACCCATATCCCATAATAAATAGAGTGTTATCACACCAATTAAACAGATGATCCAACCTAGCATTGCGAAATAAATATTCCTTGTCATTTTATCAACTCATCAACTATCTTTCTATAATTTCTTCTATTATAACTGATGATATAAAAAAATGGGACTGGAACAGAATTCTTTTAAAATTCGTCGTCCACTCCCAGCTTGCTTAGCTTGTAGAATTTCTTCATGAAATTCTCTTTGCTGGGGCCCCACTCCCAGCTTGCTTAGCTTGTAGCATTTCTTCATGAAATGCTTTTTATTGAGGCTTAAGCACTTAATATCAAGCATCTTCTCTATTTAGTTAGTCACTACGAATGTGCAGTGTCACCTTTTAATAGCCATTTATCGTTTATAAATGGCATCACGTAATTCTTTCAAACCCTCATCAATACGAGGACCCGGACGTGAAATTTCATCACCATTCACAGTTTCAATACGTCCATTTTTCACTGCTTTAATTTGACGGAAACCATCACGCTTTTTAATGATTTTATAATAATCTGATTTAGACAGACCTTCTGTAGAGATCAGAATGTCTGGGTTCTTTTTGATGATACTTTCTTTATCCACTGGCTTCCAACCTTCTATATTTGAAAAGCTATTTTTAGCATCTAATTGTGTCAACATGTCATCGAAAAATGTATGTTTACCCGCTGTATAGATTTCTGGTTTAGAAGACACTTCCATGAAAACAGATTGTGATTTGTGATGTCTCGGCACTGACTTGATTACTTTGTCAACGTTATGCTTCGTTTCATCTACAAGGTCTTGCGCTTCACGTTCACGTCCAGTGACTTTACCTATCTGTTTAAAAGTATCATATGTTTGATTTAAAGATTGTGCATCTTTCACATAAACCACTTTGACACCATTTTTTTCAAGACTATCTAACACTTTTTTTGACGTCCCTTTTTGAGATTCATGCGCCAATATTAAATCTGGTTTCGCCTTTAACAATGATTCTTTATTTAAATTCATTGCATCAAATTGTTTCTTACCTTCTTTAACATCTTTAGGATAATCATCTACTGTTGAAACACCAACAATATCTTTCCCAAGTCCTAATTCATAAAGAATTTCCGTGTTACTAGGCATAAGTGACACGATACGATGATATGACTGATTTTTTGAATTTGAATCTGATTTATTACTCTCATTGTTTGCTTGTTTGTGTTGATTATTTTGACCACAAGCGACAAGTACAAGCATCATTATACATAGTACTATCCACATTTTTTTATTTAACACGACTACACATTCCTTTCTATCTTTTGTATATGTATGCATTAATCATAACAAATATTATTCTATATTAATTTAACTTTTTTATATTTAATTGTGTAATTTTATATTATCACTTATTTTAAGAAATAATCAGTAGTAAAAAAGCATTGAATACTTCTAAATTTAGAAATATTCAATGCTTAGTTTTAACACTCACTATGCTTTGGGGTTAGGTCCATATTCATTTGTACCTTGTTCACTATCCGCAACGCAGTAAATTAATGCGAAAATAGAGATAATTAATAATATAACTGATATAACAAGTACGACTACAGTTGAAGCCATTAAAGAAACATCAGCGTAA
Organism: Staphylococcus sp. GDX8P80P; assembly: GCF_017893095.1. Taxonomy (NCBI): domain Bacteria; kingdom Bacillati; phylum Bacillota; class Bacilli; order Caryophanales; family Staphylococcaceae; genus Staphylococcus; species Staphylococcus sp. GDX8P80P. Next base: position 6,848 of record NZ_JAESMI010000121.1, read on the forward strand.
AATTGATTTAAATACGTATCAGATATCGTTTCGAGTAATACAATTAATCCTCTTAGTAACATAGACACTAACATAATTAATGGTATTAACATCGTACGTCCAACATCATGAAATCGACGCACCGACATGGTGAATGTTCCGATTAGAATAATGACATCAATCGTTTCATAAATAATCTTGAAAAACATATCGCCACCGCCAACAATCCAAGTGAGTACGTCGGTAAGTATGCTTAATAAAATGAGTACAATAATATTCGCGAGTGTTGCATACCAGTAATGTCGTCTACGTGTTCGACCTTGTATATTAAAATAATTTCTCCAAAATAATTGGTACGACTCAATCATTATAGCGTCTCCTTTAAATATGATTCAGTATAATCATTACATAATAAAGGATTGAAGGAAACACTTTATTTGATATACGCTTGGATTGCTTTTGCGATATACTCATTCAAGTGATTATTGCGATGTTTATTTATATTCTTAGCAAAGCGATCATCACTTTCATAAGTAAGTGCGATATATTCTAAAAATTGATTATCCGCATTAGGCACTTGTCGTTGTAAAATGCCTTTTAAAGCTTTAATATTTTGATATACATGCACATCATCCGCTGCGTAGCCATTTTCCAATAAGTGATTCATTTCATTGAAAAATTGATTGAATTGGTCATTTGTATCTTTATCATTATTCTGCTTATCAGAATCGTCCATTTGATTTCTACGTTGTTTATATGACTGATAATAATCCGTATCGCCATATTTCAATTCAGCTTCTTTATCATATTGTTCTGTCACATCAAATTGATTGAATTGGTCCATATTAATCTCCTCGTTTCTATGATTTATTAGATGATGTTTGAGGTAATCAATGATTTGATTTAGCTGATTTCGTTGTTGAACAATTTGGGCATAGTTATCTTCTAATATTGCATTTTTATTAGTAATACTTTGTTGAAAATATAATTGAATATCTTCGAGAGATAAATTGAGCTGTCGAAGAAATAAGATCGTTTGTAGCTTTGCAATATCTTGTGAATGATAGTAGCGATAGCCATTATCGTCCACATAACTAGGCACAAGTAAACCAATCTCATGATAATAACGTAGAGTTCTTGTACTAACCGACGTCACTTTGCTCACTTCATTAGGTGTAAAATATTCATGATTTAACATTGTATTATTCTCCACTTTACTTTATTTTTAATATCATTCATACCTCACTCATCTACTCAGGAGTATGCACTATGACGTAACGTTAAAGTCAATCATTCTTATTAAAATAATGATCTAAAAACGTATATTTCTGCTTTCCTTTGCCATTAAAATAATGTTTCCCAAAGTTATCTAATAATGCATGAAATTCATTGGCATCTTGATTTGTAAAATAATCTGGTAGTGTTATATGCTTTTTAAATTTATCGTAATTCTCTGTGTTTGAATAGCCTAATTTATGATACAAGCGTCGTGTATATCGATCAGGAATAAATTCGATTCCTTGAAAAAGATACACCAATAACACGTCAGCCGTTTCACTACCTATACCACGTATGTTTAACAATGTCTGTCTGAGCGTATCACCATGCATACGCGCAATTGTATCATAGTCAAAGTTGTATTGGCTTAGCCAATTGAATAACGCATGAATGGCCTTCCCTTTATTTTTATAAAAGCCACTAGAACGTATAATGTCTTGTAGTTCATTTAATGGTAAAGCCAAAATGGTTTGAGGATCAAAACAGGTTTCTTCCTGTAAACGCATTAGCGCCATATCTGCATTGTTCCAATTCGTATTTTGCACTAATATCGCACCAAGCATCATTTCTTCAGGACTTTCAGCCGGCCACCAATGTTGCGGGCCCATATTGTCTAATAAGATGTTATAAAGTGCTTCAGTCGTAAGCGTTGGCATACTCTCACTCCAATCTTTACATAATAATACCCTCACAAATCGAAATTTATGAGGGTGATATCAAAATTTATATAATTCTCTTGATTACATAGATTCTGGTGCTGATACACCAACTAATGTTAATGCATTGTGTAGTGTAATTCTAACTGCATCTACTAAAGCTACATGTGCTTTCGTTTTTTCTGCATCGTCTGTTAATACTTTTTCAGCATTGTAGAATTTATGGAATGCAGATGCTAAATCTTGAATATAGTTCGTTAAACGGTGTGGTGCACGACTTTCTGCTGCACTTTCAATTGTTGATTCAAATTCAGCTACTTTTTTCAATAATTCAATCGCTTTTTCATTTGTAATTGTTGAGAAGTCTGCATCAGTTGTAACTTCAACACCTTGCTCTTTTGCTTGTTTCAAGATTGAGCAAATACGTGCATGTGCGTATTGCGCGTAATAAATTGGATTATCTTGTGATTTTTCTTTTGCAAGTTCTAAATCAAAATCAAAATGAGAGTCCGGACTACGCATTGTTAAGAAGTAACGTGCAGCATCAATACCAACCTCATCCATAATTTCACGTAAAGTAATCGCATTACCAGTACGCTTACTCATCTTCACTTCGACACCATCTTGCATTAAACGCACCATTTGCATAATTTGTATTTCAAGACGATCACTATCTACACCAAACGTTTCTAAACTTGCTTTCAAACGATTAATGTAACCATGGTGATCGGCACCCATTAAATCAATCAAAATATCGTTACCGCGATTAATTTTGTTATAGTGATACGCAGTGTCTGGTGTGAAATAAGTGTAATTACCATCTTTTTTAATTAACACACGGTCTTTATCATCTTTAAAATCAGATGTACGTAACCAAGTTGCACCATCCGCTTCATATGTGTAACCGAGTTCATTCATTTTAGCTAATGTGTTATCAATAGCACCGTTCTCATATAGTGATGTTTCACTAAACCAATTATCAAAGTGGACATTGAAATCAGCTAAGTCTTTTTTCAATTTATCCATTTCATAATCAACACCAAGTTTTCTAAATGTTTTAAGACGTTCTTCATCAGAATAATCTTTCATTTCTGGGTGCTTATCAGCTAAGTCTTTACCAATTTCGATAATATCTTTACCATTATAACCATCTGCAGGCATTTCATGACTTGTATCACCAAGCGCTTCAAAGAAACGTGTCTCAATTGAACGTGCCAAGTTAGTAATTTGATTACCAGCATCATTAATATAATATTCACGTGTTACATTGTAACCTGCTGCAATTAAAATATTAGCTAGTGAGTCACCAACAGCAGCGTTTCTTGCATGACCAATGTGTAAATCGCCAGTTGGGTTGGCAGAAACATACTCTAATAAGATGTTTTTATTTTTAGATGCTTCAGCATAACCAAATCGATTACCTTTTTCAATCGCTTCTGGAATAACTGCAGTTAAATATTGATTATCTAAATAGAAATTAATAAAACCAGGACCCGCGATATCTACTTGCTTCACATTCGCTTTACTTGTGTCTAAGTTGTCAACAATCGCTTGAGCAATTTCACGTGGGTTACGTTTCGCAATCTTAGTTAATACCATTGCGATATTAGTTGAGTAATCTCCATTTTTAGTGTCTTTTGGTATTTCAACTTTGATGTCTGGAATATCTTCAGCAAGACCAGCTTTTTTAATACTCGTTTCAATTTCTTGTATTAAAGTTGTTTTTACTTGATCAATAATATTCATTCGCCTATCTCCTTATAATTAATTTCATATTGATATGAGCCCATTTTTTCATCATTTTGATGTAACTCGTATTGAATTTTTAGCTTCCCACCATTTTCATTCACAAAATGCAAGATACTACGTGTTCTAACAGTCAAAGGGATACGTCCAGCTGGAATATCGTAAAGTGTAATCGTATCATGACCTTCTACAAAGTGAAGATTCATATTAATATCGCCTTTGCGTATTAATTTGACGCCTCGCGCTTCGATTTTAATCGTTACATTGACGACTGCATCTTCAATTTGTTCTTGGTAACGAATATAATCTGCATTCTTTGTTTGCCAAGAACCTTGAGTAGCAAATTCAAATTTTTGTTTTTCACCATTTTGTTTTAAGACTTGCTTCGTTTGAATGTGTATATTCTTATCCAACGTTTGCCTCACCTTAGCTTCTAATTAATACACCACATTATAGCATAATTTAGATAGTGCATGTAGGTGATACTTCTCAGTTTTGAAGCATTTAGGATATATAAGTATCATCATCTATTTTGATAAATTGAGTAATAAAAAGAACAGTATATAGGTTAAATCTTGGGAAATATTACTATAAAATTACTTATTAGAAGTAAACTATCAGCGTGTATTTGGAGATGATATAATATACTGGTCGCCTATCTCTCAGGCGTCAATTTAGGCGTAGAGAGGAGGTGCTAATCTATGCTAGAAATCCTTGTTCACATCACGACCACAGTCATCAGTGGTTGTATTATTGCGATATTCACGCATTGGCTACGTAATCGCAATAATAAATAGGCGACCATAGCCACACCTAAAAAATCCCCTCACTACGGCAATAGTGAGGGGATTGGTGCATCTATGCTAGTTTCCTTGTTAACTAAATTATAACACTGGTGAGTGGAGAAATGCAAAATGATTTCATACGATGACTCAACTAATGAGAAGAAACATATTAAACAACGGTAGAAATTGAGGTGTGCGATATATTCGATACTAGATAAGATTGCGTATTTTAATATTGTGTATTTCTTGTCTTAAATTTACTGATGCAAAAACATCAAAATCCATTCTTTCTTCTAATTCTAATTGTGTTATAGCAAAATTAATATTTCAAATATTAAAATATTTTTTATATAGTAGACCCAACCTCTAAAATATCATTATATTCTATATTTAATTCAGGGATATGTTGCAATTAATCATTTAAAGAAATAAATACTGTATACTGATACTCATTATTCCCTACTAGCACTCTTGAAAATGCTATAGATCCAATTAGGTATTTATATTTATCAATTAAAAAATCCATTTATCATATTTAAACTTTCTAACCAATTTTCTTCTTTATCAATTTCAAATGTTATTTTTACACAATAGGGCATTATAAGCATACCTAATTCCATTATAATTTCACCCCATCTTCTCTAATGTCATAATTTAATAGACCTAAATAAAAATATGTTCGTCCAATTAGCATATGGCTACAAAATAACATTATCATTCCCATCCAAATCGTTTTATTTTCTTCAGAATCAACGGGAACAATTAATGATACATATAACAATAGTCCAAATGATAATAAAATAATTAAAATTCCAATCATTTTAATAAAGCTACCGTTTTGGATACCAAACATCTGAAATTCGCCTAGACAAAAGAAGAATAGACCTATAGCAGAGACCGTTATGATTCCACAAATCAACAACCAATATGCAAAAGTATCGTCTCTAGAATCTGCAAAATAAAAAGCATAGGCAGAACTAATTAAAAATGGAATGTTGTATCCTGAGAGTAGATTGATGATCATATATGTTACAATTCTGAACTTATAATTTTTTTGATTATAATTCTTAAAAATATACTCGCGTTCTTGTAAATAAAGAAGCAACCATAATAATAATGATTCTATTAAATATATTTTCATATATAGAGGAATATTACCTTTTATACCTGGACCTGCATATATAAAATAGTAAAACGCAAAAATAATGAAATTAACTAGTGATAATCCTATTAAATGTGAATGTTGAATTGATTCTATTGCTTTTTTTGTAGATTTTTCTCCATAATATTCACCTTTCTTTTATCAATTAAATACTGAACTTACACCTTTAGTTACAGTATTCCATGAATTTTCAGCAATTTTTTTGCTACTATCTATTGCATTGTTAATTTTATCTTTTGCTATATCTTTAACCGCCTTATCTCCCACTTTAATATCTCCTGCCATACCTACTAAAATACCAACTCCAGCTCCTATTAATGTCCCCACCATAGGACCTGGTATAGCCCGTCCCTATTGCTGCACCTGCTACTGCACTTCCACCTAAGATTGATAAGTCCACTCCTGCACCTACTAATTTTTCTTGCAGTGAGTCTTACTCATATTATCTGTATAGCAGTAATAGTTGCTAATGGTTTTAGTGCTTTACCTCCCATTTTTATTAATTTTCCTAAATTACCTAAATTATTTTTGATTTTAAAATCTTTGGTTATACCTCTTATACCTTCATTTAATCCTGTTAATTCTATGTTTTTGCCACTTTTTTCACTTCTTTTCTGAGAACTTTGCAGTCTTATTGCAACTTTGTTACTCATTTATACCCTTATAAACATCCTCTATTACTTTTAATTTTATATATTCTTGATTATTTATAGTATATTTCTTGTGGTTTTAATCCTTGTTCACCAATTAGATCTGTCACTTTAATGAATTATTGCTCAAAAATTATATGTTCAATAATTGATAGATCGACTGTACGTGTCAAAATTTTACTTTCTCGATCAAATACGCCTATTATGTCTCAATACAATCTACTAGTTATTACAATTACAATATTTAGAACATTCATTAAGTAATATTCGTAATTCGTCTTCATTACTATAATTTGGTTAAATCTTTTTATATTGTTAGTGAATACCATTTTACGTTCTTTACAAGATTGTTTTTGTTTCAACACGTTCAATATCTACTTTTGAAGTCGGTTCTTATAATTTCATACATTAAAAATTGAAAGAATTTGTGAATTACTTAGCTTGATATAATTTATTCTTTTGAAAGAAGCTAAAATACTATCAAATGGATGTAGTCTTAATACTTTGTGGTTTGTCCAATTTGAGAGTTATTTTGATTAAAACAACATGAGATTTTAAGAATCTTTTAAAGAAATGAAAGTATGTTATGTCATAAATAAAATGGTAAGGATGTAAAGGGATGCGCCATTCAAAGAAATTAATTCTCGGTATGTTTGGTATTACTTATTATATTGATTGGAGGTTGTGTCATTATGACAAAAACAAATGGTCGAAACGCTCAAATTAAAGAAGCATTTAATAAAACATTAAATGTGTATCCAACCAAGAATCTCGCTGATTTTTACGATAAGGAAGGCTTTCGGGATCAAGAATTTGACAAAGGAGATAAAGGAACATGGATAGTTAATTCTAGAATGAACATCCAATTAAAAGGAGGAGCATTAAAATCTAGAGAGATGGTACTCTATATCAATCGTAATACTAGAACAACGAAGGGATATTTTTTAATAAGCGAGATAAAAGAAGACAAAAAAGGATATGCACATAATAAAGATAAAAAATATCCTGTCAAGATGGAACATAATCGAATTATTCCAATGAAGCCCATATCGGATGAAAAATTAAGAAAAGAAATCGAAAACTTCAAATTTTTTGTACAATATGGCAACTTTAAAGATTTTAAAGATTATAAAAATGGTGATATTTCATATAATCCTAATGTGCCAAGTTATTCTGCAAATTATCAGTTGAAAAATGATGATTATAATGTCCAACAGTTAAGAAACCGATATGACATACCAACGAAACAAGCGCCGAAACTATTGTTGAAAGGTGATGGTGATTTAAAAGGATCATCTGTAGGATCTAAAAGTATTGAATTTACCTTTATAGAAAATAACGAAGAGAATATCTTTTTTACAGATTCGGTCGAATTTACCCCAAGCGAAGATGAGAAATAATGCGTTAAAAATATTTTATATTATTTAGTAATAAAGCAAAAAAAGTCGAAAAAAGTGTTGGAAAAGCTGTCAACAATGTCAAAAAATTAGTGAATCCAATAAAATGGAGTTGGTGAAGCTAAATGGAAAATATATACACAATATATAAAAATCCTAGATATAAAATTATCCAAAAAGGTAACCGCTATTTAATGGTCGACTTAGAACAAAATTGGTATTCATACCTATGCCCTATGTTGAATTGGTTTATCCCTATTAAACACACTGAGTTGACTTATCATGAATTCAATAATTTAAATATTTTTAATAATGGTAGCCACAACAGTCAAGGTATGATGGCCGCTGGCATTGGTGTCACTATAAGTGTGCTTTTAAGAAGCGTAATAGGTTTCATGTATGTTAATATTAATCAAATTTGGTTAGTAATAATGTTTTTACTCGGGTTTGTCGCCGTGATTGCGTTACGTCTATCTATAAGTAAAAAGTTGAATCACCCAGCATTTAATCAAAATAGCATACAAAAAGTAATGTTGATTCCATCGTTTAAAAATATGATACTGGTGGTGTTTTGTTATTTCATGTTCCTATTTTTTCAATTGCTCCTATTCAAATGATTTTTGATGATAATCAAAATATTTTTGGTTATATAGGTTGGATAGTTACGTTGTTTCTGTTTACTATTATGAACATAGTTTCGATTTCTGATAGAAAAGTACATGCGAAATTAAATATGTAGAAAATCAGTTGAGATAAAGTGAAAGGAACAGAAAGTATCATATACCTAAGAATGGTTTCCCAAGATTAATGATTATCAATCGAGGGCCAATTGTAAATATAGATAATCACCAGTATATTTTAGATTACTCAGCTTGTACTTATCCGGTTGGTGTTGTAGAAGAACAAATATACTATTTCAATGAAGAAAATATAGATGACCTTATATTTGGGGCTATTTTGATCAAGATTAGACGAGGTTTCAAAAATTTTTTGAAGAAATGATGAATAATTTGGATAACGATATTCAACGAGGTACTGTTCAATAATAAAATAGTTTTGGTTTAATTTAACATAAATTGATTTATCAGAAGTTACCTATCATCGTATATTCGTAGATGATATAATATAAAGGTCGCCTATCTCTCAGGCGTCAATTTAGACGCAGAGAGGAGGTGCTAAAAATGACAGATATCTTTGTTCACATCATGACCACAGCAGCGAGTGGTTGTATCGTCGCATTATTTGCGCACTGGCTACGCAATCGCAATGATAAATAGGCGACTAGTCACACCAAAAAACCCCCTAACTACTGGCATAGTTAGGGGGTTTGGTGCATCAAATGCAGATATCTTTGTTAATTACATTATAACACCATACTGGATAGGAATGCAAAATTGAAATTATGGAATATAAAGGGGATAGAATCTGAAAATGAGTATTGTTACAAATGATAGGACTTATTTTTTGTGTTGAAAACAATCTTATGATTTATATTGGAAGCCCCTTAATATTTTTCATGTTTTCATTAATGAACCTCATTGCATATGACAACGAAGAGGTAATTATAAGTAAGCTAAGTCAATCAGAGTAAATAAACATATCAACCTTGAATCAATCTAAAATAAAAGTAAAGATAAGTGAGATAAAATGGAAACAATAGGAATCATTATATATTTAAAAGAAGGTTCTCAAAAGTTAATGATTATCAATCGAGGGTCAAAAAAGTAACTTCTTTTATTTCGAATTTACTATTAAAAATCTCAATTTTACTATCTACAACATACAAACATGATGTCAAAACTTTATTGACGTCACAGATGTAATGACTAAAAGATGACTTAACTACATACCCTTACTTTACTACACTAATAGTTATAAGTTTGAATTTATACAAATACGACATTTTTATAAGATGGTTAGTAAGTAACTATGTATTTCCATACTCAACATCAATAAATAACTAAACCATAGTAATAAAAGATATCCTACTGTATAATTAGTTATTATTTTAAGGAGTTGATGAAATGAGAATCAACGTTTTACAACACACACCTAATGAAGGTGTAGGTGCTATTGGAGATTGGGCTAAAGAGAATGGGCATGATTTATATATTTATCACCCTTATTTTTATAATGGTGTTCTACCAAAATCAGAAGAAACAGATTTACTCATCATTTTAGGTGGTCCTATGAGTCCGAATGATTTAGATGATTGGATACTTAAAGAAAGAGAATTAATAAGGGTATTGTTAAAAGAGAAAAAACCAATATTTGGTGCTTGTTTTGGTGCGCAACAAATAACGAAAGCAATTGGGTATACAGTAAGCAAGTCAGCGGTAAAAGAAGTGGGTTGGGATAAAGTATATCTTGAAACAAATACAATACCAGACTTACCAAAAGAATTGATGGCATTGCATTGGCATGAAGAAATGTTCCAAATACCTAAAAATGCAGAATTACTATTCTCTAGTGAATATTTAACTAATCAAGGATTCTTGTTAAATGACAATGTTATTGGTTTGCAATTCCATTTCGAACCAGGGCCTTTTGAAGTTAAAGAAATTGTGACTAATGATTTTTCTTATGCGGTTGATTCTGTATTAAACCAAACTCCACAAGAAATTATTGAACGCGAAGTTCCTAAAGAGAATAAAGAAGTTATGTTTAAATTACTTGATCATATAACTGGTAGATAGACTAATTTTAAGTATTTTTCACACAATCACTTCAAAAAATAAAATATTAATAATTAAAAATATGCGACTTTAGGCACACTAACAAATCCCCTCACTACACCGATAGTGAGGGGATTTCTGCATCTATGCTAGATTTCATATTAACTAAATTATAACACTAGTTAATGTAGAAATGTAATTGACTATTACTTAAACAAAATTATAGAAAAACGTAGTTACTTCATCTATTTTTGGACATTATGTTTTACACATTCTAAGCTCCTGAGCCCTCGAATCCAATGATGACGGACTGTACTTTACCGCTCTTTTGTACAAACGTTACTGGTGTATGATAATTACCATTTTGGCCACTAACTAATTTATAATCATCGCTATTAGGATTTTTATGACCGTGAACATCTGCTTGCTCTACAAGATCATTACCATAAACGGATTTAAGTTGTTTCACAGTTATATTATTCACTTTAATTTGAACAGATGTTGCTGTTTTCTTTCCAGACTTCACTGAAAAGAAGTTTTGATCATATTTACTAAAGTTGTTCAACTTACTGCTTGTCCCCGTTTGAGGTACTATTTTAGTTCCATTAAACGTAACATTGCCATACTTAACCGCATTTTTAAACGTTTTATTTAATAAAAATGAACCATCGTTATTTACGTAGCCACTATACGTATAATATGGTGTAGTAGCTGCATGTGCTTGATTATGGTGTGGTTGTTCTACTGAGGCTCCGACTCCGAATACTGTTCCCATGGCTAAAGTTGCACTAACAATTGCTTTGGCAGTTTTATTCATATGAATCTTCCTCTCATTTCTTAGTCAAATCGTCATAACAATCGTTATATTACGATTTGTTTACAATATTACAACAATATTTCTAAAATTGCAATTTTACACCTATAAGAACATTATTCATCCCAAAATAATTATGATTCATATTTGCTATGTTCAGCATATAAAAATGCACCCCATAAAGTTAAATTTTAAGCTCAACCTTAGGGATGCACCTTATCGAATAGTTTTTTTAACACTAATTTCCTAAGTATATTACGATATTCTATTTCTAATAAATTAATGTCTTCTATCCATCATAGTCTATTAATTTTTGCTTTCATTCTAAAATATCTTCGCTTGATTCAATTTCTACAATGTCATAATGATATTTTTCCAAAAGGGTTTTATATTTATAGAAGAAAATGATGCCGAAACCGATTGATGCTACAAATAAGATGTTTTTCATTTGTTGTCCTCTTAACTTCATAGATTAAATTTATATTCATTAAATAATTATAACATCAAATAACTTTATTATAAATTTAAACAGTTAATTTATTGTTGCTAATACACCCTACTCACCAGGAATAAATACATTTGCTTCACTATCTTTAGGATAATAATAACCATTTGGTATAGTCTGTAATTCAATTAAGGTATTGAACGGTGCCTTAACGTACACACTCTTACTACCTTTCGAATCTTCATACGTTGAATTATCGTGTGTTTCAGATAAAGGTTCAGCGCCTGCACGTGTGGCATTGTCTAATACCGCTTCAATTTCATCTACCATGAATGAAATATGGTGATAACCCAAATCTTCAAGTTTAAGTGGATCTTTCTGATGATTACTCTCTACTTCAAACATTTCAATATTCGGACCATTTCCAATCACAATCATTCTTTGACGCACAATTTTTGCCCCTTTAGTTAAACCTAGCATACGTTCAACTTCTACACCTTCACGTGGTTCATCATCATACGTTAATGCATCATACGCAATTTTAGCGCCAAACGCTTCCTTTAAGAATGTTGTCGCTTCATCTATATCTAACACTGTTAAACCAATATGATTAATCCCTTTAATATGGCTCATATAAACATCTTCCTTTCCGCTTTCAAATATATTTACCCTAAATTTGTGAGAAATAAAAAAGAGTGAGTTCAAATTGAACCCACTCTCTTACCTATTAATATGAGATATTAGAATTGAATTACCATACGTCCGGTAATTGTTCCTTGTTCCATTTCTTCAAAGATATCGTTAATTTCTTCTAACTCACGTGTTTGTACTTTTGGAACAACTTTTCCTTCTGCCGCGAATTGGAAGGCTTCTTTCAAGTCTTGACGTGTTCCTACTAATGAACCAACAACCTCAATACCATCTAAAACTAAACGTGGAATTTCTAAGTCCATTTTCTCAACAGGTAAACCTACAGCTACTACACGTGCGCCAGCTTTCGCAACATCCACTGCTTGATTGAATGGTGTTTTAGCTACTGCAGTAATAACTGTCGCATCTAAACCTTTATTGTCAGTTAATTTATTTACTTCTTCAACAGCGTCTTGATTTTTAGTATTCACAACCGCATCTGCGCCTAATTCTTTCGCAAAATCTAACTTATCATCACTAATATCGAATGCAACCACTTTAGCGTTAAATACATTTTTAGCGTATTGAAGTGCTAAGTTACCTAAACCACCAATGCCAAATACACCAATCCATTGACCAGGTTTAATGTTACTTACTTTTACAGCTTTGTACGTCGTTACACCAGCACAAGTAATTGAAGAAGCTGCCGCTGGGTCTAAATTCTCAGGTACTTTCACTGCATAATCCGCTGTAACAATAACTTGTTCAGCCATAGCGCCATCAACAGTGTAACCTGCGTTCTTAACATCACGACATAATGTTTCACGTCCTGTTGTACAATATTCACAATGGCCGCAGCTTTCGAACATTCAAGCGATTGAGACACGATCGCCTTCTTTAAGCGAATCGACACCTTCACCTACTTTAATAACACGTCCAATACCTTCATGGCCTAATGTTACGCCAGTTACATCACCGAAGTCTGCATTTTTAACGTGCAAATCAGTATGACATACACCACAATATTCTGTTTGAACTAAAGCTTCACCGGGTTTCAAGGCACGTACTTCTTTATCTTCTACACTTACTTTATGATCATGTGTTACTACTGCTGCTTTCATGGTCAATCACTCCTTGTTCAATTAACATTTAATGATAAATTTGTAAATCTACACTCATTATATGCAATCGCTTATAGAATTGGAATCATATTCACTTAATTATTTTTAATTTTCAAACATTTTATTTTTACTGTTTTATTTTTTATAAAATGGTTACTACCACTTATGCTAATACCATTAGACTATTACGCACTTACCATTAAAAAACGCGATATAGTTATGCTATAATTTTACATATAACAATTACTTAATTGCTTAATTACAACTATTGCATCAAGACTTATGGAGGGATTTTTAGTGAAAACACATGTCCTATATGGAAAGTCTGAAGTAGAAGTCAATGTTCCTGATGATAGTACAGTCATAGAACCTCAAAAGATAGAAGCATTAGATGATTATACTTCAGCAATTCAAAATGTTTTGCGACAACCAACAGGTTCTAAGCCACTGAAAGAATTGGTTAATAAGGATGATATTGTATCAATCGTCATTAGTGATATTACTCGACCAACACCGAATCACATACTCGTACCTTTACTAATTGAGGAATTAAACCATGTGCCACGTGAGAATTTCGTAATTATTAATGGTACAGGTACACACCGTGATCAAACACGTGACGAACTCGTACAAATGTTAGGTGAAGATATTGTTAATAGCGTAAAAATCGTTCACAATCACTGCGACGAAAAAGAAAGTTTAGTGAAAGTTGGACATAGTAAATATGGCTGTGATGCATATCTAAATAAAGACTACGTTGAATCTGACTTCAAAATCGTAACGGGCTTTATCGAACCTCATTTCTTTGCTGGGTTCTCTGGAGGACCTAAAGGAATTATGCCAGGTATCGCTGGTCTTGAAACAATTAAGACCTTCCACAACGCCAAAATGATTGGTGATCCACGCTCAACTTGGGGTAATTTAGAAGATAATCCTGTTCAAGATATGGCACGTGAAGTCAATACGATGTGCAAGCCTGACTTCATGTTAAATGTCACATTAAATAAAGATAAAGCAATTACAGCTGCATTTGGTGGTGATGTCTTCGAGGCACATAAAGAAGGTTGTGCTTACGTTAAAGAACACGCAATGTTTAAATGTGATGACCGTTTCGATGTGGTTATTGCTTCAAATTCCGGCTACCCTCTCGACCAAAACTTATATCAAACCGTTAAAGGTATGAGTGCTGCTAGTAAAGTAGTAAAAGAAGGCGGCAATATCATTATGGTATCTGAGTGTGCAGACGGATTCCCTGATCATGGTAAATTCGCTGAAATATTCAAAATGGCTGACACGCCACAAGGTATTCTAGACTTAATTCATGACCCGAACTTTTCAGAAGTGGACCAATGGCAAGTTCAAAAACAAGCAAGTATTCAAACATTCGCAAATGTATATGTGTATTCAGAGCTAACTGACCAACAACTTAAAGACTCAATGCTAAATCCAACATCAAATATTGAACAAACGATTGCCGATTTAGAAGCGCAATATGGCAGAAAATTAAGTATTGGTGTTATGCCACAAGGTCCATTAACGATTCCTTACGTAGAAGACGAAGCATAATGAAAGGATTGATAAACATGACTGAATTACAAAATAAAGAACTTAAATTAAATCAATTATTAGAAGATATGGGCAGTGTCGTAATTGCTTTTTCAGG
This sequence comes from Staphylococcus sp. GDX8P80P, assembly GCF_017893095.1. Lineage (NCBI taxonomy): Bacteria > Bacillati > Bacillota > Bacilli > Caryophanales > Staphylococcaceae > Staphylococcus > Staphylococcus sp. GDX8P80P. The sequence goes on from NZ_JAESMI010000121.1 coordinate 21,849, forward strand.
TGGTGTAGATAGTAGTTTAGTACTTAAAAAAGCAATGGATGTATTAGGTACTGAAAATGTTAAACCGGTTGTTGTTAAATCTGAACTTTTCAGAAATGAAGAATTCGATCAAGCCATTGCATTAGGTCGCGAATTAGGCATCGACGTTCTGGAAACTGAAATGGCTGAATTAGAAGATGCAAATATCGTTAAAAACACACCCGAAAGCTGGTACTATAGTAAACGTTTGATGTATAGCAAATTAACTCAAATTAAAGAAGAGTTAGGTTTCAACTATGTATTAGATGGTATGATCATGGACGATTTAGAAGATTTCCGTCCAGGTTTAAAAGCAAGAGATGAATATGGCGTTCGTAGTGTACTACAAGAAGCCAAACTCTATAAATCAGAAATTAGAGAATTAAGTAAACAACACGATCTGCCTGTATGGAACAAACCTGCTTTATGTAGTTTAGCTTCACGTATTCCTTACGGCGAAGCATTAAGTTTTACTAAAGTGAATAAAGTCAATGAAGCTGAAAAACACATTTTAAGTTTAGGTGTTAATAACGTACGTGTCCGTTACCATCACAATATTGCACGTATCGAGGTATCAGAAGATGATTTGGCAACTGTAATTAGAAACAAAGATAACATTACATTACGCTTAAAAGAACTTGGTTTCGACTATGTTACTGTTGACTTAGAAGGCTACAGAACAGGTAGTATGAATGAAGTCATTGATACCAAAGCGACTAAATTAGTATAAGGACGTATACTCATGAGTAAAGATTCTAACTTTATTGAAGACTTGCTCGAAGGTGTAAAATCAAATCAAATATCCATTGATGAAGCTAAAGCCCAACTCAGTCATTATGACGAATTGGGCTTTGCTAAAATTGATTTACATAGAGCGAAGCGACAAGGATTTCCTGAAGTGATATTTGGTCAAGGTAAGACAAAAGAACAAATCAGTCAAATCATTACAAGTCTATCGAATCATCACAATGTTATTTTAGTCACACGTATTAATGAAGAAAAAGCATCTTATGTTTTACAACAACACCCAGACTTAGACTATTATGCTGAAGCAAATATAGTCTGTACGCCACTTGATTCTATTAATCAATCACATCTCTGTATCTCAGTCCTTTGCGCCGGTACATCTGATCTGCCTATCGCTGAAGAAGCTGCAGTCACAGCTGAAGTAATGGGTATTCAAGTTAATCGTTATTACGATGTAGGTGTTTCTGGTATCCATCGATTATTTGAACATATTCATGATATTCGCAGTGGTAAAGTATCGATTGTTATTGCTGGTATGGAAGGTGCCCTCGCAAGTGTTGTTGGCGGTTTAGTCGATCATCCTGTATATGCTGTACCTACTAGCATTGGATATGGTGCCAACTTAAATGGTATAACCACTTTATTATCGATGATTAATGCTTGTGCACCAGGTACAAGCGTACTAAATATAGATAATGGTTTTGGTGCAGGGTATAATGCTGCAATGATTATTAAGATGCTAGAAAATCAATAGAACGGAGCTATAATTATGAGTAATGCTTTATATTTAGACTGCCATGCTGGTATTGCTGGTGACATGTTGCTGTCCGCACTAGTTGACTTAGGCGCTGACCCTATATTAATTGAACGCGAATTAAAACAATTACCTATCGATGATTTTGCGCTTCACTTTAATAAGAAAGTTAAACAAGGTATCAATGCTATGACGCTGAAGATTGATTTTCATGAACATCATCATCACCGAAAAGCGTCTGATATCTTCAAATTAATCGATGATAGTCAGTTGCCAGAACGTGTTAAGCAACGTAGTAAAGCAATATTTAATACGATTGCGCATGCCGAAGCAAAAATCCATGGTATGACGATAGAAGACGTTCATTTTCACGAGGTCGGTGCTATGGATTCAATTATAGATATTATCGGAGGCTGTATCGCATTGGAACAACTTGGCATCGATACGCTCTATTGTTCCCCTATTCCAACAGGTAACGGGAAAATTAATATTGCACATGGTATTTATCCAATACCTGCACCTGCTACTGCAGAAATTCTAAAAAACATACCCCTCGCAGCATTTGACGTACAAAGCGAATTGACTACACCAACAGGGGCAGCATTTGCTAAAAGTTTAGTCACTCAATTCGGACCTTTCCCAGCTGCAACAATGCAAGAAATTGGGTACGGGGCAGGTAATAAAGACTTTGATTTTCCAAATGTTTTACGCGTCATTCAATTTCAAGATAACCAGCAAGTTTCTCACGACCAAGTACAGGTCATAGAGTGTCAAATTGATGATATGACCCCAGAAATGTTAGGTCATTTTATGGACACGACATTGAAAGCAGGCGCACTAGACGTTTACTTTACACCTATTACAATGAAGAAGAATCGCCCTGCAATTCAATTGACAGTCTTATGTAAAATTAATGATAAACAAACCATTGAAAATTTAGTATTAACACATACATCATCACTAGGCGTTCGTAGTTACACAGTGAATAGACACATTTTAAAAAGAGCTTTCCGTGATGTAGAGACTCCGTATGGTCAAATAAAAGTTAAATTCGCTTTAAAAAATGGAACAATCTTAAAAATGAAACCTGAGTTTGACGATATTAAAGCCATAAGCGAACATAAAACCATACCATTACATCAAGTGTATAATACCGTAATGAACACTATAAATAATCAATACCATATCGGAGAATCTTTAAAATAATTACGACGTTTGTAGAACTAGAATTGATTTAAACAAACAAATCTAATATCAATACAAAAAGGCAATTCCTATTAGAGTGTTATAGGAATTGCCTTTTATAATATGGGAGTGGGACAGAATTCTTTTAAATTCGTCGTAACCCCAACTTGCTTAGCTTGTAAAATCACTTTCGTGATTTTTTGTATTGGGGCCCCGCCCACCTCCGCAAGGATGACTAGAACTGAGAAAAGCTTGATTTAAGCGCCTTCTCAGTTCAGTCAGCTACTGCGAATTTACTAAATAGCACTATTATATTATTTATGCCCCAGACTGAAGTAGTTCTAAAATGGGTAATAAATGGCGTTGCGTGCGGGGCCCCAGCAAAGAGATTTTCAACATGAAAATCTACAAACAAAGCAAGCTGGGGTTGAGGAACTTAAGTGTTTACACACTTAAGTAAGTAGTTCTAATGATTAAAATCAAAGAACTATTTTAGAGACAGCACCCCAGGAACGCGAAGCAACTTATGTGAGTGATTATCTATCTAAGAATTTCTTTACAACTTAAGCGAAATGAGACTGACATATTTTATCAATGTATGAAAATAAGCCAGTAAATGAACTTATTAAAATTCACTTACTGGCTATTAAGAATAGCGTCCCACGTTTAGTACTGTTTATACTATTCAAAAGCTTTGAATAATTCGTCATTCGAATTATTCCACATATCCTCATTGTGCGATTTTAAAAAGTCTTTCAACACTTTTTTATTTTCTTTGCCAATATGATCAATCATAATTTTATGTTTCATAGACTTATCCATCATATTGACATGTTCAGGCATACTCTTATAACCACGGCGTATAGACTTGTTAACTAATAAATAGCATGCAGTAACACCGGCATAATAAGGTCCAGTTTCACTACGCTCAGTTGTCACCCAACAAAGCCAATATTCTTTAGCTTCTTCGCCTTCGACTTCCGATTTGTCAGTTATCCATTTAACACCTTTTTCAACTTGAGCACGCGCATGCATACCGCCTATATCAATAAACGCCTCTTTATTAGCTACATCTATAAATACTGGGGCAATATTATCTAAACTAATTGCACCAATATTCGTTCCTTTATGTCCGTCAAGCGGGTCATTCTTGATAATATTAAATTTAAAACCTTTATTCTCAGACACACGTGACACCTCCGAAAACTTAAATTCATAATTTCTATATTATGTGTTATATATTAAAGTTTCAATGGCTTAATTCAATTCATTAAGTAAATTAATAATTGAACCCTTAATTTGTGGATTATCGATATTAAGAATCATTTCTTTAGGATAGTACAATTTATAATCTTCACGATTAATACCCGTAATACTAGAAATAACAAGTGATTGGCTACTAATTTCTCTAATATTGCCATCACGTCTTAATAAATGTATTGGTTGTCTATTAGATCCTGGTCGATCATAATCATAAGGCAAATCAGAGAAAGCTTCACTAACGAAATAATAATTAGGATCAATATGTCCCTCTATAAACAGCTCTTGCAGTTCAGTAATAGTAATGATTGAACCATCAAATGGAATATATTTAAACAAGTCCCTATTGATAAAACGACGTGCTAAATCACTAAGAATGGCATCATCTTCTTGTATCCATCGCTTTAAATAATAAAGCACTACGACTTCATCTAAATCAACATATTGCTCGATAGTAACCTTCTCTTCGAAGAAAGGAACAAAATCTTCAGGATACATTTTAAAATGATAACCCTCGTTGTACAATTGTTTGACACGTTTCAAACAATTATTTAATAAAACTTCCCCGCCTCTACTAACCGGATGAAAGTATATTTGCCAATACATTTGATAACGGCTCATTATAAAGTTCTCTACAGCATGCATCCCACTTTCTTTAATGAGTACTTCATCTTTAGAAGGTCGCATCAAACGTAGAATACGTTCCATATCAAATGTACCGTAAGAGACACCAGTAAAATAAGCGTCCCTTTGCAAATAATCCATTCGATCGGCATCAATTTGAGATGAAATCATAGAAATGACAAGTTTATTTTGATGTGTTTTATTAATAACATCCGCGACCTCTTTAGGAAAAGTATCAGATACACGACTTAAGACTTCATTCACTTCAGTAGGTCCTGTAATGATGGCTTGTGTAAATGCCTCATGATCTGTATTAAATATCTTTTCAAAACTATGCGAAAATGGACCATGCCCTAAATCATGTAATAATGCTGCACATAAAGCTAATGGTCTATCTGCATTATTCCACGCATCACGCCCAACAAATGATTCATCAATCATACGACGTACGATTTCATATACACCTAAAGAGTGACCAAATCGACTATGCTCTGCAGTATGAAAAGAAAGATATAATGTACCTAATTGTTTAATACGACGTAAACGTTGAAACTCTTTCGTTTTAATGAGATCCCAAATAAGTTGATCTTTGACGTGAATATATTTATGAATAGGGTCTTTAAATACCTTCTCTTCAGCTAATTTCTGTTCAACATAAGGTGTTTGCGTCAAATAAATCCTTCCTCTCATTACAGTATAGTGATAGGGATTATATACTTTTCTTCATTAAAGCTAAATCCATTTGTTCTCCATACATTTCTGGTTGATAAGAACGTACGATTTCAAAACCATTATTTTGATAATATTGAATAGCACCTTTATTTTTATTATCAACTTCTAAATATACTGCATCATATTTACCATCAAATTGTTCTAATCCTTGCTTAAGTAAGCTAGAACCGTAACCTTTGTGTTGATATTCTGGATGTACATAATGCGCAGATAAATACAGTTCTTTACCATAAATGAAATTAGCAAAGCCTATAATTTCATCATTATCCTCGGCTACTAAAAATAATTGTTCTTCTAAGCGTTTCTTTAAATGTTGCTCATTATATGAAGCAGCTAATAGTTCATTAATTGTTGATGCTGCATAAATATTTAAATATGTGTTATACCATGCCTTAGTAGCAACATCTCTAATTGCTACGACGTCATTTGATGTGGCTTCTCTGACTTTAAACATACTTGATTCTCCTGACTTTACTATGGAATTAATAATGAAATTATATCACAGTAGTTATACAATCGCTCAATATAGCGTATTTATCGATATGATTTATCGTACCTTTCATCAAAATCTACATTAGTGTTTCATTCCATTCTTTAGCTCTTTCGAATGCAAATGTATCTTTCGAAATATCTCCTGGTCGTTCAGCTGTACCGATAATATAGCCGTTAAGTTCAGCCCCAATAAAATCTAACGTATATTTCATTTGTGTAATACAAGGCTTCGCTTTCACTTTCGGACAATCTCCACCAACTAAAATAAGACGGAAATCTTTCTTTGCCATTCGTTCTTTGAAGTCTCTATAATTTGGATCAACCATTGTTTCAGACCAATGATCAATAAATGCCTTTAAAGATGCAGATATACTGTACCAGTAAACTGGTGATGCGAAGATCACCGTATCACTTTCTAATACTTGATCAATGATGTGTTTATAATCGTCGGTATAATTAGTAATGTCTTTATTATCATGACGGAAATCTCTTACAGGATTAAATTGGTAATCTGTTAAATCAATCCAATTATAGGCTAATCCTTCTATTGCATACTTAGTAAGTTGTGCTGTGTTCCCCTCTGGACGACTGCCTCCAAATAAAACTGTAATCATGTCTATCCCTCTCTCTTAATTTATATTTAAAATATGCCATTATTTTTTAATTTGTTCGCTACATCAATACTTCATATTAATTTAATATTCGCATATTTGCCTAGTACCCTTATTTCATATGATATATGTGCATTTTCGTAAAATAAAAAAGAATCATTACTATTTATTCAAGTTTCTAAAAAAGCTCTTACACAAATATAAACGGTGTAAGAGCTTAAATTACTTTAATTTATTTTATATTCGTATCTGTTATTCAATCGGAAATAGTTCGTCGATTTTTTTCAATTCATCATCTGTTAATTGAATATTAGCCGCTTCAATATTTTCTACAACTTGTTCAGCACGTTTCGCACCAGGAATTACTACATCTAGCGCTGGACGAGTTAAATAAAATGCTAGAACCACATTGGCAATAGATGTGTTGTGGGCTTCTGCAATACTTTGTAATTGTTTCACTCGACGCACATTATCATTAAATACCTCTGGTTGGAAGTCACGACGAGGCGCACGATGATCATCAAACGTTTGGTTTTCCTCATACTTACCAGCTAAGATACCTGATGCTAGTGGGAAATAAGGAATAAATGTAATATCATTTTCAGCCGCGTATGCCATTACATCTTCATTTTCACGATGTAATAAGTTGTATTCTAATTGCACTACATCTACATAGCCATCTTTATTTGCCTCTTTAAGTTGTTCTAATGAGAAGTTAGACACCCCAATTGCTTTAATCTTACCTTCATCTTTAAGTTCTTTTAACGCTGCAACTGCTTTATCTTTCGGCGTATTTTCATCAGGAAAATGAATATAGTATAAATCAATATAATCTACTTGAAGACGTTTCAGGCTATTCTCAACCTGTTGTTTTAAATAATCTGGGTCATTGTTTTGAATGACGTCATCATTATCTTTAATAACATGAGAACCTTTCGTCGCAATTTGCACTTGTTCACGTGGGTATTCTTGAACCACTTGGCCAACTAATTCTTCCGAACGTTCAGGACCATAAATATATGCCGTATCGAGCAATGTAATACCATTATCAATTGCTTTGCGCACAACATCTTTCCCTTGTTCTTCATCTAAATTGGGATATAAATTGTGGCCACCTACTGCATTGGTACCTAATGCGATTGGAAATACACGAACATCTGATTTACCTAATTGTACTAAATCTGCCATTCATACTCGCTCCTTTATTCAAATATTACTACTTGTAGTTTACCCCATTCTGATTAAGACATTCATATTGACATTTTATATAAGATATATTTTAATGTAACTAATCAAGTTACATTAAAGGTGATATATGATGAATTTAGAATTTAACATTGCAGTACACGTGCTAAGCTTTCTTGCCAAGCACTCAAAGGAACATTTTAATAGTCAAGAATTAGCAACCCTTACTTGTCTTAATCCAGTGCAACTAAGACGCGTTGCCACTACACTCAATAACCAACAATTTATTGATACACGTCGCGGTAAAGGCGGTGGTTATCGAGCGAATGAGATTACACCCACGATTACGTTAGATACACTGTATCAACTTTTCGTGTTAGACAAAGCTTCTGCACAACGTATTTTTACTGGTAGCGAAGAGAGTCATTGTACGATTTCTAAGCATATTGCCACCACTATGACTAAATATAAAGAGCAAGAAACTACCTTAGCACTCAACTTTTATCGTAACTTGACAATCAACGACGTCATTAAAGATACACTACAGGAGGACACAACATATGACACATTATAATTTATTAGTTATTGGCTTCGGTAAAGCAGGTAAAACACTTGCCAAATTTGCAGCATCACAAGGTCAACACGTTGCTTTAGTAGAACAATCATCAGATAACTATGGCGGTACATGCATAAATCACGGTTGTATCCCGTCTAAAGTACTCGTACATGATGGTATTGACGGTATAGATTTTGGTTCTGCATTTTCAAGAAAAAAAGACGTTGTCAGTGCCTTAAATAAGAAAAATTATGGCAACTTGGCAAATGATGCAAATATTGATGTATTCACTAACAAAGCTCAGTTTAATTCAAATACTGAAGTTAATCTTGTAAGCGAAGATGGTACTATTGCTCAGACATTAACAGCAGATAAGATTGTTATTAATACTGGCGCGAAATCAAACATTCCTTCTATTAAAGGGATAAAAACCGCACAAAATTTATACGACTCACGCGGATTATTAAATATTCCTACACAACCTGATCACTTAGTAATTATTGGCGGTGGCTATATCGCCTTAGAATTTGCTTCAATGTTCGCAAATTTTGGTACTAAAGTTACTGTTTTAGAATATGGTTCACAAATCATGCCACGAGAAGATCAAGACGTGGTTGCTCACGCAATTAAGGATTTAGAAGACAAAGGTATTTCGTTTATTACAAATGTAGAAACACAAGCATTTAAAAATGAAAACAATCAAACGACGATAGTAACTTCTAAAGGTAATTTCTTAGCTGATGCCGTATTACTAGCTACGGGTCGTATACCTAACACAGACTTAGCACTTGAAAATACTGACATTGAACTTGGTGAACGTGGCGAAATCAAAGTGAATGACCATTTACAAACATCAGTTGCGAACATTTATGCAGCTGGGGATGTTAAAGGTGGCTTACAATTTACTTATATCTCATTAGATGATTTTAGAATTTTACAGTCTGAATTATTTGGTGACCACTCACGAACTACTAATAATCGTGGTGTAATACCATACACAGTATTTATTGATCCACCATTTTCTCGTGTAGGATTAACGGCAGAACAAGCGAAGGCACAGCACTTTAATTACGCTGAAAATACCCTTCTAATTAATACCGTGCCAAGACATAAAATTAATAATGACCCTCGCGGCATATTCAAAGTAGTCATTAATAAAGATAACAATGAAATTTTGGGCGCTACGCTTTACGGCAAAGAATCAGAAGAAATCATTAATCTAATTAAATTAGCGATAGACCAACATATTCCTTATCAAGTACTCAGAGATAATATTTATACACACCCAACCATCGTAGAATCATTTAATGATTTATTTAATTTTTAAAAATTTATTTTCAATGCATAAATTCAGTCATAGCAAGCTTCACCAGGTTATAAATTGAAATTATCAATATTTTTAAAAATAAAAAGCTTTACTTATTATTCAATTCAAGTTATAGTTGACCTAACGTAATAAAAGCTCGTGAATTTAAATGTAGTGTGTTTGTCTAGAATACTCTCTTTTTTATAAATGAATTTGTTACAAATATTTGTGCAAAAGCACATGGAGGTATTCTATATGAATAACGGTACAGTAAAATGGTTTAACGCAGAAAAAGGTTTTGGTTTCATCGAAAGAGAAGATGGTAACGACGTATTCGTACACTTCAGCGGTATCGCTGGTGAAGGTTACAAAACTTTAGAAGAAGGTCAAAAAGTTGACTTCGATATTACTGAAGGTCAACGTGGCGAACAAGCAACTAACGTTGTTGTAATGTCATAGGATTAAACCTAATTAAGAGTCCGGGACATAAAGTTCTTGGATAAGTAAATAAAGACAATTTCTATTGAAAAAATATAGAAATTGTGTCAGTTTTGGAGTTATATGGCACAAATTTTGTGCTTTAAATGGCGCAAAGCAGGTAGACAATTATATAACTGTTTACCTGCTTTCTTTTATAACATTTCTTTAATTATTCTATAAATGGAACTCCTACTTAATCCCGTCATTTGAGCAATTTCTTCACCTGTATATTTATCACTATCATATAGTTGTTTAATATAATACCTTTGGCTTTTTTCAACTTTTTGAGGTCGTCCTCCTTTTCGACCTTTTTCTCTAGCGGCTTTCAAACCATTTGACGTTCTCTCTTGCACTAGAACTTTTTCGGATTCTAGCAACATTTGGAATACTCTAATAAAGTATTGCCCATATTCATTTTGAGTATTTATATTCAGATTAAGTACTTCTAAATGGAGGTTTTTCGATATTATTTCGTTATCTATGAAGTCCATAAACTGTTTTGGCGTTAATCCCAAAGTTTTTAAGTCATTTATAACTAAAATATCATTCTCTTTTAATTCTTCTAAACAACTTTTAAGTTCTATTTGGTTTTTACTATAAATATTTACTTTCTCAGAAAAAACTAAATCACATCCATTGATTAACAAATGAGTTATCTCAACATCTAAATTTTGGTCAGTATAAGGTACACGTGCATATCCTATTTTTCTCATATACTACAGCCCTTTCAAATTACTCATTTTCTCCTATTAGTAAGCCATCTCTAGCAGTTTCTATCACTTCAACATTTATTTTATTCAATTCGTTAATCTCCATAATTCGTATAATTTGAGAAAATAATCTTTGTACTAATCTAAAATTACCATTCGTAATTTTTATTACCGTATTAATAGATTCATAATCTTCAAAATCCTCATAACTTAAAGGTAAGGAAAGCTCCTCCCACCTATATTCTAAAACGTGTTTTAATTCATCGTTGCTTAATTTTTCAAATTGATGACTAAAACCAATACGGGAATATAATTGAGGATACCTTGACAATCGTTTTTCTATACCTGGCATACCGATTAAAACAACACCAATATCAAGTTGATCATAAATATCTCTAATAATCTCTAGTGTTTTATAATTTAGTCTATCAACTTCATCAATAATAATTAAATCAATTTCATAATTACTTGGTTGTAATCTAACAAGTTCTTCTAATCCGTTAAATTCCTCTTGTCTTTTTAATGATCGATATCCAATTTTCCCTAATGTTAATTCACTAGCCAAGTTTAATAATTCTTTATAAATTCTTGAAGGTCTAACAGGAGGGGCAGTATAAAAAATGGTTTTGCAATTTAGAAATTGATCATCATGTACATTACTTCCTTTATCATCAGCTTTTTGATAATTAGTAATGATTGGGTTTACATAGTCCCAATTTGCATAATATTGTGCAGAAAATGTTTTACCTACACCGGGATTTCCGTAACAAACCCCCATATATTTATACTTAGCGCAATTATCACAAAATTCTTCAAATCGACGGTACTGCTTTGTTTCAACAAAAGTTTTATTAGTCATTTTTATACCTCTTTAGTTTTGACTTTTTAACTTGTTTTGCGTTATTACTTAATTCTTCATTTGATAGTTTGGGACGATTAAGATTTTGAACGAGGTGACGTGTACGAGTAATACTTTTTCCTAACTCTCTTTTTTTATTTGCTCTTAGTCTTTCGATTTCTTTTATACTTATACTTTGGTTTTCTAAATCACTGCAATATGCAATACTTAAAAATTGATTGTTTAAATAGACTCGAATTTCTGAAATATCTTGAGGATCATATCTTATAAAAACTTCTTCTGTTATATAAGCAATGAGGTTAGTAGAAAAATACCTTAGTCCTTTAAAATAGATACCATCTTTGTGTATTTTTCTAGGTTTGCTTGTAGTTAATAATAGTAAATCTAATAATTCTCTAGATTCAGGTAATTGTGGGAGAAAGTCTGGTTGATTCCATTTCTGCATCGGTTTTTCTTTTGTTGTTCCATGTTTACGATAATGATATTCGTTTATTATAAAGTGCTCAAACTTATTATTAAGCTCTTCCAAAGTAAGATGTTTTCTTGACTTTTTATTTTTTGTATAACCAGGAAGTAATTGAAGAAACATTAAATTAACTGTTTGAAAAAAACGTTCTATTTTTCCTCTGCCTTTTGGTATACCTATTTTGGAATATATCAGTTCTATTTTGAGGTTAGCTGATACTTGTTGCATATGTTCTGAGGTATAATCTTTGCCATGATCAGTATAGAATTTTTCTGGTATGCCACAAATTGGCCAATTTGAATTTCCTTTTTTCCATATTGCTTGTCTTAGAACAAGTGCTGTTCTTTCAGTGTCTGGTGATCCAAACTCTATTCTGAAACCTGCAATTGCTCTGCTATAATCATCTAAAACAATTGTTAACCAAGGTCTTTCAATTTCATTCTTTTCATTTAATACTTCTATATCCAACATAGTATGATCAGCTTGCCAAATTTCATTGGGACGTTGGCACTCACGTAAAAATATACCATCGTATTTTTCAGCATACTTTTTTGAGTTCATATTTGAATAAGCTTTTAAGTTTTCAGGTATTCGCTTAATAATATTATAAACTTGGTAATAACTAGGTTCAGGAACCCTCTTATTGTTACACCACTGCTTTGTTTTGCGATATATAGAAGCTATAGAAATTCCTCTGTTACTGAAATACTCGTTCTGAACAAAATTGATAATATCTCCATCTATCTTTATTCGATGTTTATCTTTTCTCGTTTTATCTGTAAGGCCAGCTAATCCATCATTTTTGTATCTATTAATCCAATTATAAAGCGTACGCTTTGGTATTTTTGCTGATTTGCTAACTGTTCTAACTGATTTTAAGTTTTTTAAATAAGGTTCAAGGACACGATATCTTTCCATAGCTTTTTTACGTTCTTCTTCTGTAAAGTCAGCTAAATTTTGAATCATTTCAGCACCTCCATTAAAAAAAGGAAGCATACTGTTATGCTCCCTAATTTAATTGTTAATGATACGCCATTAACAACAGCCTTTATTATTCTGTTGATCTTTACTTGTATTCTCTTTTTTACTCTCTTTATTTTCTTCAATTTCTACTGAACAACATGACTGCTCTTGAGGTTTTAATTTTTTTAACGCGTCTTTGATACCCATTTACTTCACCTCCTTAAATGATTAAGTTAACAGTTAGGCCTGTAGCAACCGCCACAACTAAAATTGCGATAACGAATGATATTACAAATTTTTTCTTGAATAACTTAGATAGCAATACGACTTCTGGAATACTTGCGCCAGCACCACCAATTATTAATGCTACTACTGTTCCTAGCGACATACCTTTTGATACTAATGCTTCGGCTATAGGTAACACTGTTTCTGGTCTGATATACATAGGGATACCGATAACAGAAGCAATAAAGACCGATATAAAACCATCACCACTTGCATACTTAGTTATAAATTCTTCAGGTATGAATCCGTATATAAAGGCGCCAATAGATACACCAATAAATAGATAAGGTAACATTGGGTATAAAAATGCCCACGCATCGTTTAATGCTTGTTTAAAACGAGATCCTGATTTATTAGCAAAAAAGCCATCACCTTTAACATTGACCCCTTTATAACTTTCAGCTAAATTCATTTTTGAAAACACTAAACCTGTTAAAATACTGAAAATTGCTAGTACTACAAAATAAACAACAGCTACTTTCCACCCTAATAATGCCCATAACATAAATATCATTAATGGATTCATTAACGGTGAAGCAATTAAGAAACTCATTGCTGGACCAAAAGGAACTTTGGAATTTAATAGACCTGCAAGTATTGGAATAGTTGAACAAGAGCAAAATGGTGTAACAGCACCAAATATCATACCTAATATATAATTGACGGCTTTATTAGGTTTGCTCAAAAGCTTTTTAATTTTTTCTTCTGAAACAACTTGTTGAATCAGACTTACTATAAAACTCACTACTATAAATAGTAATAATAATTCAAAAAATAACATTAAAAATGTTTTTATGAATTCGATGATTGAATCTGTCATTAGTATAACTCCTCTGAATTTATTTAATCAACTTTTTTTGATATATAAATTAAAAAAAGTTGATTAACATGATGTGTAAGAAGATAAATCCTATAATATTTTACAGCAAGTATCTTCAGTTAATACGACTTGAATCTGTGCTTCATTGATTTTGTAGTAGTTCCATGTACCATGTTTTTCAGATATTAATATCTGTGCACTTATTAATTTTTTTAAATGATACGAAAGCTTAGATTGTTTTAAATCTAATAGCTCCTCTAAATCACACACACATAAAGATTTTGAATCACTTTGACGTATTGAATGTAGAATTTTAAGTCTGATTTTATCAGCTAGCGCATTAAACATCTGTTCATAAAAGTCTAATTGTTCTTCCTCAGTTCTATTAGGACTGGACTGAATAATTTCCATTAAATAATCACCTCTCTTATATATAGATATTTCTATTTTTGTTTGAGTTCTTGTATTGCTTGATTAAAATGAGTTTTTGTTATTTTACCATACATGTCAGGTTCACCTTTAAAGAACTCATTTTTCATATATGATATAGCTTCTTTTAAAGAAACTTCTCTTGATATCATAATTAGATTTAAGTAGCTAACAAAATAATCAACAGATAATGTACCTGCATGATTTATTCTCATAAAATCGAACTCCTTTATAAAATACTAAAACAATACATCAATTTTTTTTGATGTATTAACTATAAATTATTAATGCAACTTTTGCAAGTTACTAAATTCTGTTATTTAGGGTTTACCCTAATCGAACAATAAAAAATACTTGTAAAATGCTATTTTCGTTTGTATGATTAGGGTGTATGAAAAAGGGGTGCTAAAAATGATAGTTGGTTATGCAAGAGTTTCGACCATTGATCAAAATTTAGATAGGCAAATTGAAAATTTGCAATCTTTTGGTGCTGAGAAAATTTTCACAGAAAAACAATCAGGTAAATCTATAGAAAACAGACCTGTTTTTCAAGAAGTATTAAATTTTTTAAGAATGGGAGATCGTTTAATTGTTGAATCTATTGATAGACTAGGAAGAAATTACGAGGAAATAATTCAAACAGTTAATTACTTAAAAGATAAAGAAGTTCAGCTCATGATAACGAGTTTACCTATGATGAATGAAGTCATTGGAAATCCACTACTAGATAAATTTATGAAAGATTTAATTATTCAAATTTTAGCAATGATTTCAGAACAAGAAAGAAATGAAAGTAAACGTCGACAAGCTCAAGGGATTCAAGTCGCCAAAGAAAAAGGTATATATAAAGGGAGACCTGTTCTGTATTCTCCCAATGCTAAAGACCCACAAAAGCGTTTAGTTTATTACCGAGTTGTTGAATTACTTGAACAGGGTAAATCTATAAGTACTATAGCTAAAGAAGTTGGTATTACACGTCAAACTATATATAGAATAAAAAATAGTAAATAAAATAACATAGACAATAATCTATATAGATGTTAATCTATTTAATGTCTAGGAGGTTTATTCATGTCTTATAAAGAACTATCAACAATATTAAAAATTTTATCAGATCCAAGTAGGTTAGAAATATTAGATTTACTTTCTTGTGGTGAGCTATGCGCTTGTGACTTATTAGAACACTTTCAATTCTCACAACCTACACTAAGTCATCATATGAAGTCATTAGTAGATAATGAATTAGTTACAACACGAAAAGACGGCAATAAACATTGGTATCAACTTAATCATGCTATTTTAGATGATATTATCCAAAACTTGAACATCATTAATACATCTAATCAAAGATGTGTATGTAAAAATGTGAAATCAGGTGACTGTTGATGACTATTTTAGCAATTGTAATTTTTCTTTTAACTTTAACCTTTGTGATTTGGCAACCAAAAGGTTTAGATATTGGTATTACAGCTTTAATTGGAGCTGTTGTTGCTATCATTACAGGAGTCGTAAGTCTTTCTGATGTATTAGAAGTAACAGGTATTGTTTGGAATGCAACTTTAACTTTTGTGGCTGTTATTCTTATTTCATTAATATTAGATGAAATTGGTTTTTTTGAATGGTCTGCGATACATATGGTCAAGGCTTCAAACGGTAATGGCTTAAAAATGTTTGTTTTTATTATGTTACTTGGGGCAATTGTAGCAGCATTTTTCGCAAATGATGGTGCAGCTTTAATCTTAACGCCTATTGTATTAGCGATGGTAAGGAATCTAGGATTTAATCAAAAAGTGATTTTCCCCTTTATTATTGCCAGTGGTTTTATTGCTGATACTACATCACTTCCCTTAATTGTAAGTAACTTAGTTAATATCGTTTCTGCAGATTACTTCGATATTGGATTTATTGAATATTTTAGCCGAATGATCATTCCTAATATATTCTCTCTGATTGCTAGTATTCTCGTTTTATGGTTATATTTCAGAAAATCCATACCTAAAACGTTCGATACAGAAAATCTATCAGATCCTAAAAGTGCAATTAAAGATTCTAAGTTATTTAAGCTTTCATGGATAGTATTAGCAGTACTACTCGTTGGATATCTTGTTAGCGAGTTTATCCAAATTCCTGTATCAATTATTGCTGGTATTATTGCTTTTATCTTTGTAATATTAGCTCGTAAATCTAAAGCAGTTCATACAAAACAAGTGATTAAAGGTGCACCATGGAATATCGTTGTATTATCTATTGGAATGTAT
>NZ_JAESMI010000122.1:0-726 GCF_017893095.1 Staphylococcus sp. GDX8P80P
ATTTAGAATATTACTAAAAAAATTCTATAAACTTATGCGTTGTTTACTCATAGTATCCTCCGATTTTAAACATTAGCTTTATATTAGTACAATCTACCGTGTTTAACAATATGAACATAAGTCAAGTCCAGACTCCTGTGTAAAATGCTATACAATGTTTTTACCATTTCTACTTATCAAAATTGATGTATTTTCTTGAAGAATAAATCCATTCATCATGTAGGTCCATAAGAACGGCTCCAATTAAGCGATTGGCTGATGTTTGATTGGGGAAGATGCGAATAATCTTTTCTCTTCTGCGTACTTCTTGATTCAGTCGTTCAATTAGATTGGTACTCTTTAGTCGATTGTGGGAATTTCCTTGTACGGTATATTGAAAGGCGTCTTCGAATCCATCATCCAATGATGCGCAAGCTTTTGAATATTTTGGTTGATCGATATAATCATGAATCAATCGATTTTTAGCCTCACGCGCTAAGTTAATATCTGTGAACTTAAAAATTCCTTTAACAGCTTCTCTGAAAGATTTTGAATTTTTTTTAGGAATGGTGGTAAAGATATTTCTTAGGAAGTGAACTTGGCATCTTTGCCAACTTACGTTGGTGAAGGATTTTCTAATGGCAGAGACTAATCCTTTGTGCGCATCAGAAATAACGAGTTCCGTACCTTGTAAACCGCGTTCTTTTAGGTATTCAAAAAATGTTGACCAGGTATCTTCGCTTTCGC
>NZ_JAESMI010000123.1:0-12437 GCF_017893095.1 Staphylococcus sp. GDX8P80P
CGATGTTTGCGTAGAACCATTATTTAAAAGCATTTCTCAAGCGCAAATTACTACAATATATTGATGAAGGCCTTGAATGGGTCCTCATACAAGGTCAACTTGGCATTGAATTATGGACGGCTGAGGTTGTTATCGATTTACGTTCTGATTATCCAGAATTGAAATTAGGCATTATAACACCATTTTACGGACATACGTCGAAGTGGAATGAACAAAATCAAATGAAGTATAATAAGATTGCGCAAGAAGCTGATTTTATGGAAAGTGTTCATCATTCAGAATATGAGGGGCCGTATCAGTTCAAACAAACAGATCAATTTATGCTAGCACACTCTGATATGTCTTTACTTATATATGATGATGAGCAAGAAGGAAGCCCGAAATTCTTTAAAAGGATGTTAGTTGATTTTATAGATAAAACAAACTATACTTGTGATATTGTGACATTTGATGAACTCACTGATTTTATAAATGACATGCAGTGGGAGCAAGATCAAAGTTTCGAATGAGGTGGAAAAAATGGCAGATGTTTCTTTAAAGCTTTCAGCAAAAGATATCTATGAAAAAGATTTCGAAAAAACTATGGCCCGTGGTTATCGTCGCGAGGAAGTAGATGCTTTCCTAGATGATATCATTACAGACTATCAAAAAATGGCTGATATGAATAATGAAGTTGTAAAATTGTCTGAAGAAAATAACAAACTAAAAAAAGAAGTTGAAGAATTAAGACTAAGAGTGGCAACATCAAGACCTTCTGACAATAAATCATTTTCTTCAAACAACGCTAATTCATCAAACAATAATGTTGATATTTTAAAACGAATTTCTAACTTAGAAAAAGCTGTATTTGGAAAGTAATGTAAGCGTCTTTAGATTTAATGAATGTAATTATAGATAACTATTGTGTAGCATCATTTTCACTAAACAATAGTAAATCTACAAAAATATCTGTAATAGTATAGATAATTATGATATAATCGCAAAAGTGATATTTTGGGTAATCGCTATAGCAATATAGAGGAAAGTCCATGCTCACACAATCTGAGATGATTGTAGTGTTCGTGCTTGATGAAACAATAAATCAAGGCATTAATTTGACGGCAACGAAATAACCTAAGTCTAATGATACGGTTAAAGTAGTTTGAAAGTGCCACAGTGACGTAGCCTTCTTAGAAATAAGAAGGGTGGAACGCGGTAAACCCCTCGAGTGAGCAATCCAAATTTGGTAGGAGCACTTGTTTAGCGGAATTCAACGTATAAACGAGACGTCTTTATTCGAAATATAAAGATATGTAGACAGATGGTTACCACCGACGTACCAGTACAACTAGTGTACGATATGAGTACAACGGTACAGAACATGGCTTACAGAAATATCATGAACTAGTTTAGCTCTCCCATTGATTGGAGAGCTTTTATTTTTTTCTAATCATACATAATATTTTAAATATTTGTTAACATATAAATGTAATTATAAAAAAGGAGATCACGTCATGTTCCAATTATTAGCAGTTTGTCCTATGGGATTAGAGGCTGTTGTTGCCAAAGAAATTCAAGAACTCGGATATGAAACACAAGTTGAAAATGGGCGCATCTTTTTCGAAGGTGATGCTAAAGCGATTGTAAAATGTAATTTATGGTTGCGTACAGCTGATCGTATTAAAATCGTAGTGGGCCGCTTCAATGCCAAAACATTTGATGAACTTTTTGAGAAGACGAAATCATTACCTTGGGAAGACATTATTGATAAAGAAGGTCAATTTCCTGTTCAAGGTAGAAGTGTTAAATCCACACTTTATAGCGTGCCAGACTGCCAAGCAATCACAAAAAAAGCAATTGTGGAACGCTTAAAGAGAGCATACGATGAAAAAGGTTGGTTAAACGAAAGTGGCGCGAAATATCCTGTTGAAGTAGCTATTTTAAAAGAAAACGTCTTACTAACTATTGATACATCAGGCTCTGGTTTGAATCGACGTGGCTACCGAATTGCTCAAGGGGAAGCACCTATTAAAGAAACATTAGCTGCAAGTTTAGTTCGATTAGCAAATTGGAAAGGAGATACACCTTTCATTGATCCATTCTGTGGTTCAGGTACTATTGCGATAGAAGCCTGTTTAATTGCGCAAAATATCGCACCTGGATTCAATCGTGATTTCGTTTCTGAAGAATGGAATATTATGCCACCTAATATATATGATGAAATGAGAGACGAAGCTGATCAGCAAGCAGATTATGATAAAGATATTCAAGTATTTGCATCCGATATAGATCCTGAAATGGTTGAAATTGCTAAACGTAATGCTGAAGAAGTCGGCTTAGCAGATATTATTCAATTTAGTGTGAAAGATGTTAATACATTAACGATTGATACGGATAACCCTGTTGCTTTAGTTGGGAACCCTCCGTATGGCGAACGTATTGGGGATAGAGAAGAAGTTGAAGAAATGTATCGCTACATTGGTAAGTTGATGAATCAACATGCACATCTATCAACCTACATTCTTACTAGCAACAAAGAATTCGAATTCTTAGTTAATCGAAAAGCGACTAAGAGAAGAAAATTATTCAATGGCTATATTGAATGTACGTATTATCAATATTGGGGTAAAAAACCAACTACTATATAATTTTTATTAAATTTGTAAATTTTTCTTGATGTATCTAATAATATTTAATTAATTTAATCAATTCATTAGCGCTCTTATTATTACTGATGTAAAGTGATAGTAAGAGTGTTAAATTTAGATACAACTACATATATTTTAAACATCATAGTTAGGAGAGAAATCATATGCAAACAGTTTTAATTATTGGCGCAAACGGTAAGGTCTCTATCGAGGCTACTAAAATATTTTTAGAGGATTCAAATTTTAATGTTGATTTATTTTTAAGAAATGCACATCGAATTCCAGATTATGTATCAAATCGAGTGACAGTATATGAAGGCGATGCAAAAAATGCGGAAGATTTAGAACCAGCATTAGATAAAGTTGATGTTGTCTTTGCGAGCCTATCTGGTTCATTAGATGTTGAAGCGCAAGCGATTGTAGATGCAATGTCTAAAAAAGATGTAAAACGTCTAATCTTTGTAGCTGCCCCTGGGATTTATGATGAATTACCGCCTAAATTTAATACTTTTAATAAATCTCAATTTGGAGAAAAATTAACTAAATATCGTAAAGCAGCAGACATTATTGAAGCGTCAACACTAGATTATACAATTATACGTCCTGCTTGGCTTACATTTAAGAATGAAACAGATTACGAAGTTACTTCAAAAGACGCTCAATTTAAAGGAACAGAAGTTTCACGTCGAAGTGTTGCAAGTTTAGCTGTCCGCATTGCTAAAAACCCAGAACTGTACTCAAAAGAAAATATTGGTGTTAATAAACCAAACACTGATGGAGATAAACCTGCTTGGTTTAATTAACAATTCTTTATATTTGTTTCAAACTAGTGTTGTGATAAAATTTAATAAATAGGTAGCTTGTCAGAATTGATATTGTAATGCCGTTCATTCAATTCTATAGAATACTACCACTTTTAAAATAGCCTGTTACATTTAGTATGTCTCAGGCTCTTACTTTTTTTATTAGAATGTTTGAAATAAAGGGGACTTAGCATGGCTAATAATGAACAACTGGATATTTTATATAAATTAAAAAAAGAAGTTGAAAAATCTAAAAACTCAACTTTAGTACATACCATTAATCAAGTCATTAAAAAAGTATATTTAAATCAATACACTGCTTCGTTTGTAGGGCACTTTTCAGCAGGTAAATCAACTTTAATCAACTTATTATTAGAACAAGATATTCTTCCAAGTTCACCAGTACCAACAACAAGTAATACTGCAATTGTATCTGTTTCAGATAAGCAAGGTATTATAGCTAATTTAGAAAATCGACAATATTCTAAATTAAAAACTTATGATGAAGTTAAAAAAATGAACCGTTTAAATGTAGATGTAGAATCTATTGAGATAAATTTTCCATCTACAAAATTTAAAAATGGCTTTACTTTGCAAGATACACCTGGCGTAGATTCAAACGTTGCTACACATCAATCCACTACTGAACAATTCATGTACACAAGTAATATTCTATTCTATACAGTAGATTATAATCATGTACAATCAGCGTTAAATTTTCAATTTATTAAACGAATGAATGATGTTGGGATTCCTGTCATCTTTATCATTAATCAAATTGATAAACATAATGATGATGAAATTACATTTGAAACTTTTAAAGAGAGAGTCAATAAGTCAATTGAGGATTGGGAGATTAATCTAACAGATATCTTTTATGTGTCTAAATTCGATCACCCTGAAAATGAACTATCACGCCTCTCTCAGTATTTAGTAGAGAAAGATAATAACAGAGAAGCTATTGAAGATTATGTCAATCGTACAGTAAAATTCATTACAGAAGCACAATTAGGATATATTCAAAATGAGCTACAAGATATATTGGAACAACTTAACATTAATGAAGATGAATTTGAACAAGCCTATGCCAAGTTTCAACAAAATCAAGCTGTTAGCGAAGAAGCTAGACTATTGAATAATCCTGATCAATTATTAAGCTTTTTAAAACAAAAGCGTAAAGATGTATTAGATAATGCATATATAATGACGCATGACATGCGTGAAGAAATTAGACAATACCTTGAAAGTATGAGTGATGATTTTAAAGTTGGAGGCTTCTTAAACAAAAAGAAGAAAAAGCAAGAAGAACAAGAAGCGCGCCTACAAAATGTTGTAACTAAATTACAAGATAAGATGAATCAACAAATTCGACAACCTCTAAGAGAGGATATGTCGTTCTTAACTCGCTTTATTAATAACTCCGAGGTGAATCATGACATTCTAAATCAGCATTATGATATTGATTCAAGTTTAATTTCAAATTTATATCAACCTCAAACGAGTATAAGTAATACGTATGTACTTACTTTTAGTGATGACGTGCTAAAAGCAATCAGAAATGATGTAGAAAAACAATCTAATCCATTGTTTGATAAAGCAATTAAGTATACACAAGCGCAAGATTTAACTGAGGAGACGACTGATGACTTACAAATCTACGAGCATTATCTAGAGTTACAAAATTTAAAATCATCTCTAACTACTAAGAATTATTTACATTATTATATCCATATGGAAGATTCTTTAGATAAATTAATAGGTAGAACTGAGGCAAATTATGTTCTCGAGGATACCGAACAGGTTATCACAAACGATGAGGACGCATCAAATCATCATTCGAATGTTAATCACATTAATGAAGTTAATATTCAAGCAGCATTGGATATTATTAATCCTGTACCTTTATTTGAAAGAACGAAAAAAGATATTAAAGATACATTAGAGCGATTAGACAATAAGTTAGTTAAAATTGGTGTATTTGGCACATTCAGTGCAGGTAAAAGTAGTTTAATTAACGCTTTATTAGGTGGACAATATTTAGTAAGTTCACCAAATCCAACTACAGCAGCGACGACTGAATTATCATATGGAGAGAATAGTCAGATTACACTTAAAACTGAAGAACAACTATTAAACGAACTTAATCAACTAATTGAATATCACGATGTTTCTTTTGACACACTTGACTCATTTATACATTCTGATATTCAACGTTTAAAGTGTAAATTAGAAAAGAACCAACTTGCCTTTGTAAGCGCAGTTCACAAACATTATTCGATGTATAAAGATATGTTAGCAGAAGGTGCTAAACATGTGATTTCTCGAGAAGAAATTAAGAAATGGAGTGCCGAAGATGAATTCGCTACATTTGTTAAGACTGTCCATATCAATTTACCGATAGAATGGCTTAAAGGTAAAATCATTGTTGATTCTCTAGGTCTACATTCTAATAATCAACGACATACAAATGAAACTGAACAAATTTTAACTTCATCTGACTTAATTTTATATGTGAGTTATTTTAATCATTCCTTTACAGATAACGATAAACATTTTATTGAACATATGAAAGAAATGAATCAACTTAATGAAAATCAAGCATTTAAAATGATCATCAATGCGGTAGACTTAGCAGAAAGCTCTGATGATTTAAACGCTGTGAAACATTATGTTAAAGATGCGCTCACTCAAGTCAACCTAAAATCGGATATCTTTGGCGTTTCAAGTAGACAAGCACTGAAACAAAGCGATGAAGGCATTGATCAATTGCGACAAAGTATTGATCAATTTGTAGAAATAGATTCAAATCGTATATTAGAACAACAAATGGTTAAGCAGCTTGAACAAATCAATCTTTCTTTTGAAGAAATGATTTATGACTATCAAACAAACCAATCTCATATTGAGCAACGTCAACAGCAATTAAAGCACTATCAAAATAAGCAAAGATTATCAAATCAATTGTTAATGACTACGGAACAACATACTAATAATGAGGTTGAAGATCAGATTTATCATTTAAATGGAAGATTAAAGTTACAATTATTAGATGATGTTAAACGTGTTTATAATAGTCAAATGACTCAAAATAGTGATTTTAATGATGAAAAGAAAATTTCTTCTAAAACATTTTTAGACCAAATTCACCAACGCCTGTATTTAGAACAAAGTCTATTAGTTGAGCGTATAAAAAAATATTATAATCATCAACTTAGCGATCAAGTCGCACCAATACTACAGAAATTAAACCAATTGCATGTGTTTATTAATCCTGAGTTTAATGTCACGCCTGAATTTACTGAGAAAGCATTTTTACGTATAGATTTAAACGATATGCTTGCTTCATTACCTAAACAATTAACTAAACGAAGAATTCTTAATCCTAATACTCAAAGAGCATTGCAAGAACAAATTAGTATAAGCACACTTGAATTATTACAAAATCAAATGAGTGAATTCAGACAAGCATTAATTCAATTTGTTGCCTCAATGAATGAGGAGGCAGAAGATAAATTTGCGCAACTTGAAGGTGCGATTCAAAGTCAAATTGATGAATTAGTATCATTTAATTTGGACAACACTTTAATTGAACAATTACAAACAGCGCATCAAAAATTAAATGCACTATTAAAATAGAAAGAAGGCACAATCTATGGAAAATCGTGTCCTATTAGTGGATGGAATGGCTTTACTTTTTAGACATTTCTATGCAACTAGTTTACACAAACAATTTATGTATAATTCAAAAGGGGTACCAACCAATGGTATCCAAGGATTTGTCAGACATATTTTTACAGCAATTAATGAGATTAAACCTAGCCATGTTGCAGTTTGCTGGGATATGGGACAATCAACATTTAGAAATGAGATGTATAGCGCTTATAAGCAAAACCGTCCAGCGCCTCCAGAAGAACTCATACCTCAATTTGATTATGTCAAAGACATTTCAGATCAATTTGGTTTCATTAATGTAGGTATGAAAAATTATGAAGCTGATGATGTTATAGGTACGCTTGCAAAATCTTTTTCAAAAAATAATGAAGTTCACATCATCACTGGGGACAAAGACATCTTACAATGCATCAATGAAAAAGTAGAAGTATGGCTAATTAAAAAAGGATTTAACATATATAATCGCTATACCTTAACACGTTTCAATGATGAATATCAGTTAAATCCGCAACAACTGATTGATATTAAAGCATTTATGGGTGATAGTGCAGACGGATATCCCGGTGTAAAAGGGATAGGCGAGAAAACAGCTCTCAAATTAATTCAAACCTATGGAAGTGTCGAAAATGTGCTTTCTAATATTGATAAATTAACACCTGCACAACGTAAGAAAATTGAAAGTGATAAAGATAACTTAACTTTATCCAAACGCCTAGCCGAAATATATACTGAAGTACCACTTAATAGTATAGAAATATATGAAGATATGGCTTACGCACATTCAATTAATCACATACTTTCAATTTGTAATGAACATGAACTATATGTATCAGGTAAATATATTTCATCGAAGTTATAACGGACGCAATGAGTCTGGAACATATATAAATTAATGATGTATTTTGGAAATCTGCAGTAGCTGACTGAACTGAGAAGGCGCTTAAATCGAACTTTTCTCAGCTCTAGGCATCCTTGTGGGCGGGGCCCAACAAAGAGAATTTCACTAAGAAATTCTACTAGCAAAGCAAGTTGGGAGTCGGGGTCCCAGCAAAGCGCATTTTACTAAGACATTTTATAAACAAAGCAAGATAGGAGTGGATGACGAATTTAAAAAGTATTCTGTCCCACTCTTTATTTTTTATTAATTTTAAATGCCGCTCAATTCATAAATTAATTTATTTTATTGATAAAAATTCTAATTCACAGTGAATTGAATTAGTGCTACAATTAAAGAGAACAACAATTGAATTGTTCATTTCATAATGATAATTGAAATTTAATACCCGAGAGGAGTTGTAAAACTTTTGTCGAGTAATTTTTTTGTGTTAAAGTGACACTTAAAATTTTGACAATAATAACGGTAACTTAATTATCAACCTTTTTGATATTGAGCTATGTGTTATCGGAATTACTTTTCAATCATGCTCATAACATCAACATCAAGAATATACAACATAGAATAGGAGAGACGCGCATCAATGAATCATCGAGATAAATTGCAGAAATTCAGTATCCGAAAGTATGCAGTGGGAACATTCTCAACTTTAATAGCCACGCTCGTATTTCTAGGGACGCATACGGATCAAGCGCATGCAAGTGAGAATGCTAATGCTACCGTAGAAAAAGCTAAGACGAATACTGATACACAAGCAACCCGAGACATAAATAGTTCTCAAAATGATGCAATAACAATTCAAAATGATCAAACTTCTGATCAAGCTGCAGAAATCAATAAGCAGTCAAAACAAGATGACAAGATAACGACAGAAAAAAATACTTTAGAAACTCAAACAAGCAAAAAAGAAATTACTAATTCGACATCTTCACCAATTAAAGAAAAGATAAAGGAATCTCCGACAGTCGATAAAGATGAAAAAAATAAAGAGCTGGAGAAAAAATCTTCATTAAACTTTGAGAAAGAATCATCGAATCAAAGTAGACAATCAGTTGAATACTCTAACTCAACAACATCTAAACAATTAGCAGACAATCCGGACATGCTTCAAGAATCTAAGGTGGATAACGTACAGAAGAGTGATAGTAAAAACATATCTAAATTGACTAACCTGACAAATGAAATTCAAAGTAAATTGCCAGAAGTTGAAACTTTAGAACCTTCAAATCCTCACATTGAAGAAGCTAAAAAGTTAATAGTTGAAAGTCATCATATTATTCAATCTAGCGATGTATCACAACAATCACTTTTAGACTTAGTTACAAGATTAGAACAAACACGAAATTCATTAGCCAATGTAATTACTCGATCTCAATCAGGTAAACGTGATCCAAGAAACGGCCAACGAATCGACAAAGGTACGAACTTTAGATTTACTACATTGAATGGCCGTTGGAATGCTGGAAGAAACGTCATTGTATACCAACGTAACTATGCTTCATTACCAGATGGAAGAGCACTTGGTACTGGTCAACAAAAAAACGGTGTTGAAAATATTACATCTAGAAAGACCGTTATGCGTGCTTATTATAAACATGAAGGTAATTCAAAATACTTAGTTTATGATGTATTCTTCAATAATGACGGTGCTAATTTTATATCACCCGGATCACAACAACGTTTAGGTATGGCTTTACTATTACCTTATAAAGTAATGAAATTGAACTCAGATGGTTCGTTTGCTAGTGATTCAGTTAGAGATTTATCATATACTGCATATGAAAGAAGAAGTGGTAGTAACAGTATATTAAGTGAATCTCCTAGCGATTTTATTATCGATCCAGATAATAGTACGCAAACGATTAATATGTTAAATAGTAATCAACATGATTTCGGTCATACAACATTTTATCTTAGTTTCGGTGTTCGTCCAGGTAGAAGTTTTAATTATGATGCAAACGAATATTTCCACTCAAATAGAAATAACCCAGATTTAAGAAGAGCAGTTGAAGATCAACGAGGCATTTTCAGTGGATGGAACTATGGTATTGGTATTCAAGTAGATCCTAACCATCCAGAAGGTGCAAATCGTGCGTATCACATGCATCTTGAAGTTAAATTAAGAGATAACGTAACAAATGCTGAGCTAGAAAATGCTTGGTCATATGCTAATACAGCTGCTATGGGTGGTGTAAGTAAATCTGCTTATACAGTTTTATCAGGTCGTATATTACCTGAAGATAGTGCACTGCCATCTATCGAGAACCAACCACCAGTGAAACCAGCAATTAACTCTGATTTAGTAGGTAAAGCAACAACGACAACAGTTATTGATGTATCTACTGATCCAAATACTAAAGTCGAAATATTTGATAAAAATGGTAACAAAATTGGTACAGGTACAACAGGTTCTAATGGACATGCTTACATAACACCAACTGGTCCTATTCCTGAAGGTAATGTCACTGCAAAAGCATATAATCACAGTGACGAATCAAAAGTTTCAACATCTGATCCTAAATTTGCAACTGACACAACACCACCTACAACACCTGTAATTAACACACGACTAGTTTACAAAGCTGGTACATTAACACCGATTGATGTTTCTACTGATCCAAATACGCATGTTGCATTAATAGATAAAAATGGCCGTATTTTTGGTGCTGGTACAACAGATAGTAGTGGTCACGTAGTAATTACTCCAGATCGTGTTATTCCAGAAGGTAATGTTACTGCGAAAGCAACTGATAATGCTTTACATCCAAATAGTTCGGTTTCAATACCTGTTCAAGCGACAACGCTTATTCCTGTAATGAAACCAGTAATTAATACAAATGTTGCGGGTAAAGCTTTCTCTACACCAGTTATCGATATTACATCTACTCCAAATACGCGAGTAGAACTATTAGATAAAAATAATAATGTCATCGGTCGTGGAATAACTGGTTCTAATGGACACGTTAGTATCACACCAGATCACTATCTTTTCGAAGGTAATATTACTGCGAAGGCATATGATCAAACAGATGCAACTAATAATGCAACATCTGATCCAAGACACGTTACTGATACAACACCACCTAGAAAACCAGTAATTAATACAAATTTAGTTAATAAAGTAGGTACAAGAACGCCTATTGATGTTTCTACGGATGTATTGACTAGAGTAGAGATCTTTGATGAAAATGGTAAAAGTTATGGTGTAGTTCTTACTGGAATGGACGGTCACGGTATAATTACGCCAAGAGAGCCACTACCTTTAGGTAAAATTTATGCACGTGCTACTGATGGAGCAGAAACACCAAACTCAATCGATTCAGATCATGTACCTGTTACGGATACAATTCCACCTACAGTTCCAACTGTAGATACAGATTTAACAGGAAAAGCAACAACTTTAACGTCAATTACCGTTACAACGGATCCGAATACGAGAGTAGATTTAATCGATAAAAATGGTCATATTATAGGTACTGGCACAACTGACGGAAATGGTCATGTAACCATTACTCCTACAACTCCTATTGTTGAAGGTAATGTGATTGCGAAAGCTTATGACCCAGCTAACAATGTTTCAACGTCTGCACCTAGAAAAGCAACAGATACTACACCTCCGACGGAACCAGTTGTGACAAATGATTTAACTGGTAAAGCAACAACTCAAACACCAATTACGGTTACAACGGATCCAAATACTCATGTTGATTTACTTGATAAAGATAACAACGTGATTGGTTCGGGTACGACAGATAGTACTGGTCGAGTTACAATTACACCAACGGTGCCTATCCCTGAAGGTAATGTACGTGCTAAAGCGACTGATAATGCAGAACATCCAAATAGTTCTACGTCACAACCGAAAAAAGCGACTGACACAACACCTCCAGGTAACCCAATCGTTAATACTGACTTAACTGGTAAGGCGACTACTCGAACACCTGTTGATGTGTCTTCTGATCCGAATACTCGTATTGAGTTATTAGATAAAGATAATCATGTAATTGGAACAGGTACGACAGGTGCTAATGGTCATGTCATCATTACGCCAACCCAACCTATACCGGAAGGTAATGTAACTGCGAAAGCTTATGATAATGCGGAACATCCAAATGTCTCAACTTCTGCACCTAAGAAAGCAACAGATACTACACCTCCGACGGAACCAGTTGTGACAAATGATTTAACTGGTAAAGCGACGACTCAAACACCAATTACGGTGACAACAGATCCAAATACACATGTTGATTTACTTGATAAAGATGGCAATATTATCGGTTCAGGTACGACGGATAGTACTGGTCGAGTTACGATTACACCAACGGTGCCTATCCCTGAAGGTAATGTACGTGCTAAAGCGACTGATAATGCAGAACATCCAAATAGTTCTACGTCTCAACCGAAAAAAGCGACTGACACGACTGCGCCAACAGCACCTAT
>NZ_JAESMI010000124.1:0-1107 GCF_017893095.1 Staphylococcus sp. GDX8P80P
GCTTTTGAACCTAATTGACTCGCTAATCCTTTTGCATTTTCTTTATAACTTTCTGGATCTTCTTTGTATTTATTATATTGCTCTTTTAATTTATCTCTACTTTCTTTTCGAGATATTTGACTCACCTTCTTCTTTGTATTTTTTTATTACTACAAATTGAGTATATAACAAAAAATCCTTGTAGTAAAGAAAAAATACAAGGATTTTATAAAAATTATTCAACCATACCATATTTTTCAACAGTATCTTCAATAAACTGTATAATTTGATCTGTTTTTCGCTTACGTTTCATAAAAGGCTCTGAAATATTTTGACCGATAGATTTGCGATCAATATTACCACTATATTCATATTCATTAACAGCTTCGTTAAGTAACATAGCAGAAAAAGCTTTTTGTTCTGCAAATGCATCAATTTCTTTGGTTTTTTCTTTGTCTTCAAATTCGTAATAAGCTTCATTAATATCTGAATCCTCTTTTAGTGATGGCACAACTTTATCTAAGAAGCTACGGATCAGATCAGCTTTCAAACGTAATTGTTGATCATCGGCTTTATCTAATAACTTATGAATTTGATGACGTTTTTCATCGCGTGCTTTCACGTCAGATAAGTTAATTTGTCCAATTAAATCCATGATATATTTCACATTAATTAAGTCGTTTCGCATTAATTCAACTTGGAAGTCAATATCATTTAAGACAGAAACAGCATCATCATTATCTCCTTTTATAACACGCACGACTTCTTCATAGATATTTAAGTATTTCCCTTTATAATCTTCATACGTTTGTTCTGCAATACCGAGTTCGTTTTCTGTAAATTGAAATTCATCAAAGGTTTTTAACTTGATTAATGTATTTGATAAATCACGGAACGAAATAACAAATTCTTTTTTTAAATCTTCAGCCTCTAGTTTATCAACATCTAAAGGTGTTGGTGCTAATTGAAAAACGTCTTGTAAGATATCTTTGAAATTTTCTAAATATTCTTCGTAAGATAAACTTAACACTGTATCTGTGTTGTCAGTTTGTGAGAAAATTTCAATGGCTTCATCGGTTTGTTGTTTCAAATCACGATAACACACAATATTACCGTAAGGTTTACGCT
>NZ_JAESMI010000125.1:0-4405 GCF_017893095.1 Staphylococcus sp. GDX8P80P
CTTAAATTGACAACTCAACACATAAAAAAACAGTTACGCACTGTTCTTCAAATTTCGTAACTGTTCTATTATATAATATTCAATTGTATTTTTCTTCCCCTATGTTTTAAAAGGTTTGTTCATTATTGTTGTATCGATGTTCGATGAGTTCTTGTAGAAAGGCACAAATGGCAAGTAATGCGAGCGCACCATAAATGACGTAATGATTATGTAGTACACCATCAATACCAAAATTCATATTAAAATACGATTCAACTAGGCTTGTTAATACTCTAATTATATTAAATAAAACAAGGATAAGTATGATAAACCCAAGCACATTGGAAATGACTTTCATTTCATTTGCTCCTTTGCTTATTGATTTACTTATATACTAAAATTTTCAAATTAAATGCTACTTAGTTTAATCTTAATTTTTCCTTAAATCATCATTATCAGAATAGTTAAATGTTAAAAAGTTGTATAAGATAGACAATGAGGTGGTATTCATGAACGACGACGTACTCATTATTGAAGATGATAAAGATATTAATGCGTTAATGACATTATCTTTAAGTACGAAAGGGATACAACGTATCAAGTCTGTCGATAATATTGAAGATGCAAAATACGAACTATTGAATTTCAGCTTTCAGGTTATATTATTGGATTTAAACTTAAGATCTGAAGACGGTTATCAATTACTTAAATATATTGATTTAAAGGATACTGCCGTTATCGTAGTGACTGCAAAGACAACAAATATCGATGTATATAAAGGATTTGAACATGGGGCTGTCGATTATATTAAAAAGCCATTTGATCCGATGGAGTTGTACTACAGAGTTTCTTTACATTTAAATGATACAGATCAATCAACGTACCATTATAAAGATTTAGCCATCAACTTCAACAGTATGGAAGTATTTGTTAATGACAAACCGATCAACCTTACAAATCGTGAATATAATTTATTAACCTATCTTATTAAAAATAAAAACCAAGTACTGACTAAAGATCAGCTCTATGCTAAAGTTTGGGGATATGATACCGGCGTGGATGATAATACTCTAATGGTCCATATTAGAACATTACGGAAGAAGATTGAAACCACGCCGAATGCACCTAAAATGATTAAAACTGTACGCAGTAAAGGTTACATGTTTAAGGAAGATCGCGATGATTAATAAATTCACATTAAAATTCCTTAAGTATATGACGATATTTGTCCTTCTAAACTTTACTATTACATGTATCTTAGTTATCATACTATTTTTTAAAGTATTGCCTAATATTTACTGGGATATTAATGAAATTGAACCTACATACTTAGAGACGTATGGCATCACTCAAGCACCCAATGATAATCTAAAATCACTTGCCGAAAAGCGTCATGTTGACTTATATTTTGTTCGAAAAAATGGAGACATTCTCTATCCTAAGTCAAAGCGTCATACAAACATAAAATCAACATTGTTAAAAAATATCAATAATGCGAATTCAGTTATATCAAAAGAAGGAACCTACCTTGTTTATATTTATAAAGATAAAATTGAACAACCTAAAATAACAAATGGTCATGAAATCAAGACGTCACAACTGCTTGATAGTATCGCTACGCTTGATTTCAATCGTTACAACTATTCGATTTCAAACAATGAACTTCACTTTGTAAGAAATCCAGGACAAAGAACGATATTGTGGAATGATAATTTCGGCGAAGCGTTCAATGATAGTAAAAACACGTATATTTTACTGTTCATCTCATTTATCATCGTTAACATCATCTTAATTGCTTTAACGGCAATGTTAATTTCGAAGCGACTCACAAGACCGTTATCTTTTTATATTGACTGGATTGGTAATTTATCGTTAGGCAAACTGCATCAGCCTACGTCGAAACGAAAGCGATTTAAGAATCGTCGTACTTATCCTGAATTGGATGCATCTTTGTCACAATTAAATGAACAAATGTTGTCTGATAAGTTTTACCATAACCAAATTTCATATTACAAATCAAAATGGATTAGCCAAATTTCTCATGATTTGAAATCGCCACTAACAACTATTTATGGTTATTCTAAGCTCATCCAGGCCGATAAACAGACGCAATCTTATGTTCAACTTATTTCGGAGAAAGCAACATTTATGAGTGATTTGATTGATAGTTTGAACCAAACGTTTGATATGGAAACAAACCAGACAAAACAAGATAAAGAAGATTTTCCAATTCAATCAACGGTCAATCGAATCACACACATTATTGGTTACGATTCTATAACATGTCACTTTTATTTAGAAGATAACGCCACATTTTATGGTAATAAATTGTATTTCGAGCGGCTATTAATTAATTTAATCAACAATAGTATTGATCATAATGAAATCAATCCTAACATTCAAATGACTTTTTCTAAAATTGAAAATAAGTTAATGATTGATTACGTTGACGATGGTCAAGGCATACCACATTCAAATATAGATACATTATTTAAACAGTCGTATACATCGAAAGCGCATAAAGCACAACATGGTATTGGTTTATCGATTATTAAAGATGCTGTGAATTATCATCATGGCGCAATCACACTATTACCATCTAAACAAGGCGTTCATTTCCATATACTATTGGTGGATGACTCTTAAATATTATCTAAAAAAGTAAGGGCGTAGGACAACGAATTGAAATAAAATTCTGTCCTACGCCCTTACTTCTCATTTCGTCTATGCTTCATCATCAGGTGCATTGAGTGCGCTATTGCGTGCAACGAGTTGATGACGAACGTTAAAGAATTGATTATAGCTTAAATAAGTTGCAATTAGGGCTGACATGATTGTCGCTGTTGTGTGAATAAACACGACAAGTAATTGGAATTTAATCGCTTGTAATGGTGGTACGCCACCAATAATTAAACCTGTCATCATACCTGGTATCGAAACGAGACCGTATGTTTTAACCGAGTCTATTGTAGGTACGATTGCAAGACGTATACTCTCTCTAATCGATGCTTTAGATGCCAATTTAGGTGTCGCTGCTAATGTAAGCTTAGATTCAATGTCGGTAATGTCTTTCACAAAGGCACGGTCTAAGTTTTGATACGCTAAATTAATCGCAATTAGTCCATTATTCGCTAACATGCCTCCAATTGGAATGACTTCGTTTGCTTTAAAATCGATAGCCCCTGCCAACACAGTAGCCGTTAAAGGTAACGCTGTTCCAATAAAAATGGCGATAAACGAAATCCAAAAGACATGATGCATTACTGGCGAAGCACGATTAATCGTATTCCATGACGCATTAATAATAATCACTAATACCGCTAACATTAATATCCACGCTTGATCAATTTTGAAAATATAATGCAAGATAAATCCTAATATAATCAACTGTACAACTGCGCGTATGGAAGCTACAACTAAATCTTTAATAATATGTAATCCTTCTTTATATGAAATAAAGATGGGAATTAATAATAACAAAGCAGTTAAACAAAGGGCTGTATTACTCATTCTGATTTAAAGCCTCCTCTTTCGTGATTTCCCCATCGCTAATTGTAATTCGTCTATGGAAATGTCTCATACTTTGATCATCACTATGTGTAATCCATAACACGGATACACCTTCTTTTACCATGTCGAAAATCATATTTTCAATGGTCTGCTTATTTTGTGTATCGAGCGCACTTGTAGATTCATCTAATAATAATATATCTGGACGGTACATGAGTTGACGGGCTATTGTAATCCTCTGACGCTCGCCGCCTGAAAGATGTTCGATTTTAGAATTCAAATCATATTGACCTAAGTTCACTTTCTTTAGTAAATCCATTGCTTTGTCTTTATCAAAGCGGTCATCTCGCGCTAACGCTGGAAATGACATGTTATCACCAATGGTTTCGCCAAAGAGCTGACTCTGTTGCATTAAATAACTGATTTTCATTCGTAATGTTTCAGGAGGATAATCGTTAAATGGCTTCCCTTTTAAATAGAGTTCCCCATCCGTCGGGCTAATTAAATTATTGATTTGCTTTAAAAATGTGCTCTTACCACTACCAGAGGGACCAATAATGGCAACTGCCTCTCCCTCAGCTAATTGAAAGTTAATATTTTTAAGTATCATACGTCTATCCGCTTTATATGATAAATTTTTGACATCTAATAACATCCTTTTACCAACCTCCTCATAATAAACACTGTTATGATTAAAAATAAATTAAAATCAGTCTGGGACATAAATAATATAATCATGCTAATTAGCAAATCCGCAGTAGCTGACTGAACTGAGAAGGCGCTTAAATCAAGCTTTTCTCAGTTCTAGTCATCCCTGCGGGCGGGGCCCCAGCAAAGAGAATTTCATCAAGAAATTCTACAAGCAAAGCAAGTTGGGAGTCGGGCGACGAATTTAAAAGAATTCTGTCCCACTCCC
>NZ_JAESMI010000126.1:0-7300 GCF_017893095.1 Staphylococcus sp. GDX8P80P
GAGAAACTGAGTTAATCAGTTTCTACAAGCAAAGCACGTTGGGCAAGCGAGCCAACAATATCAAGTATTGTAAAGAAAGAAACCAGTAAATGCGTTTTAACAAACGCATTTACTGGCTATTTCTCTAGGAATGATGTCCCAGACTCTTTGCAATCGTTCTACATTCATCTAACGATATCATTCTATTTATTTAAACTATCTTGAATTAAATGCAATTCTTTTTGTAATTGTGCTGTACGTGTCTCGATTTCATGAGTGAGATAGTCTATCTTCTCATTTCTCTTTAAATCTTTAGGTATATCAGATGGGTAAATAGGTTCTCCAAATTTAATTAGTGCCTGCCCTGTAATTAAACCGTGTAATTTTGTTGGTCCAACATACGCAGCTGGTAAAATAGGTGCTTTACCTAACATTGCAATCGTTGAGGCACCTCGTTTTAATGGCGCACCTTCAACAGAAGTACGATGTCCAGTTGGGAAAATACCTACTGTTTTATTGTCTTTTAATAAATTGACTGGTCTTTTTAGTGTACTTGGCCCTGGATTTTCGCGATCTACAGGAAACGCATTTAATGAAGTTAAAAATTGGCCAAACCATTTATTCTTAAATAATTCTTTCTTAGCCATATAATGAATTTCATTCGGTACTAAAGCCATTCCTAACATGATTACTTCATTATAACTTTCGTGTGTACATGTCACGACGAATTTATTATCTTTAGGAATATTCTCCTTACCGATCACATACAAAGATTTAGCCATTTTGACTAATATCAAATCTAATAGTTTACTGATAAATTGATACATTATGTCACCTGCTTATTGAAATATATACTTTATTGATTTTATCATTATCCTTATTTCTGAACAACTTTTCAAAAGATACATCTAAAGTCTGATGGTGGATTACTGGCATTATTTCATCAAAACTTTCATAATTAAATAAAGGGTTAATATTATAATGGAGGTTAAAAATGTCTGAATTTAATCAAGAAAATCAATCCAATCATAGCACCTATCAGCAACCTCAACCTGGAAAGCCAAAATTTCCGTGGTTTAAAACCGTTATTGTGGCATTAGTTGCTGGTATTATTGGTGCTTTACTTGTCTTGGGAGCTAGTAAAATAATGGGGTTAGTCGGAATCGATAACGGTGGCGCACAAGTTCAAGAAGCCAGTAATAGTAAAGGTGGTAATGTGCTTGACGGAAAAAGTGATAAATACAAATCCGTCAATGCAATGATAAAAGATGTTTCTCCTGCGATTGTTGGTGTCATCAACATGCAGAAAGCCAATGATTTAGAAGATTTTTTACAAGGTAAATCATCATCAAAATCAGAAGAAGCCGGTATAGGTTCAGGTGTAATCTACCAAATCGATAACGATTCTGCTTATATTGTGACAAATACACATGTTATAAGTGGTGCTTCTGAGATAAAAGTGCAACTTCATAGTGGTAAGCAAGTTGAGGCAAAATTAATCGGTAAAGATAGCGTTTCAGATATTGCAGTTTTAAAAATTGATAATACGAAAGGTATTAAATCAAT
This sequence comes from Staphylococcus sp. GDX8P80P, assembly GCF_017893095.1. Lineage (NCBI taxonomy): Bacteria > Bacillati > Bacillota > Bacilli > Caryophanales > Staphylococcaceae > Staphylococcus > Staphylococcus sp. GDX8P80P. The sequence goes on from NZ_JAESMI010000126.1 coordinate 1,546, forward strand.
TAAATTTGCAAATTCTTCTAAAGTACAAACTGGAGATAGCGTCTTTGCAATGGGTAATCCATTAGGTCTTGAATTTGCAAATTCAGTAACTTCAGGTATTATTTCAGCCAATGAGCGTACAATCGAATCTAATACGACTTCAGGTGGTACGAAAGTTAACGTCTTACAAACAGATGCTGCGATCAACCCTGGTAACTCTGGCGGTGCACTAGTGGATATTAATGGTAACTTAGTCGGCATCAATTCTATGAAAATAGCTGCCGAACAAGTAGAAGGTATTGGTTTTGCTATTCCAAGTAATGAAGTTAAGGTTACAATTGAACAACTTGTTAAACATGGTAAAATCGAACGTCCTTCTATCGGTATCGGTTTACTAAATTTAAGTGATATACCTGATTCATATAAAAAAGAATTAAATACAGATCGTGATGATGGAATTTATGTTGCAAAAGTAAGTGGTTCAAGTGAATTAAAAACAGGCGATATTATCACAAAAATAGATGACAAAAATGTTAAAGAAGATACAGATTTAAGAACATATCTATATCAAAATAAGAAGCCTGGCGAAACAGCAAAACTTACGGTGATTCGTGACGGTAAAACATTAAACGTCAATGTAAAACTTAAAAGTCAATCAGCCGCTACATCATCAAATCAATCATCAAATTCTGAGTCAGAATTTAGTGGCAATAGTCAGTTTATACAGTAGGAAGTAACATAATATATATATATCAGGCTAAGATAATGATAATAATATTATGTGATTATCTAGCCAATCCATAGTTACTGACTGATTTTGAGCAAACGCTATAAATAAAGGTTCTCAACTTTAGTCTCCCATGCGGGGGTGGAACAATAAATTCGTAAAGAATTTTGTTCCACCCCTATTTTCTTTTATCACATTGTTTATACCGTCGCTTTCGATTTTTGAGTTAAAAATAACGCTGGAATAACAAGAAGAATTAAAGTTATAACTGATACTAAAAATCCAGCGTGATAAGCAATGATATTATTCGCCATTGAAGAACCTAATCGATTTACTACAAGTGAAAGCACTGTTGCTATAAAGGCCGTTCCGAAACTTGAACCAACATTTTCAATCATATTAATACCAACACCAGCTTCAGCCAATTTATGCTCATCCATCCCCATATAGGCATCCGTAGTGAGACCTAAATTAATACCACCAACACTACAACCTCTTAAGAAGAGTATCAATGATAGAACAACTATGCTTGTATGTTCAGTTATAAATAATAAAGGTACTGAACCAAACATTGAGATAATAACACTGATAATAGCAACCCATTTAGCACCAAATTGATCAATAACTTTACCAATATAGGGTCTTGTAATAAGCATACCCAGACCTTGTGGTATCAGTGCTAGAGCAGCTTCAATTGGCGAAAACTGCTTAAAAGTCTGAAAGTATAATGGAATAATGACCATTGGCCCCATGATACCGATGTTAGAAAGAAAGAGACCTATGAATGATGCAGTGTAATTTCTTCTTTTGAATAGAGAAATAGGTAATATTGTATTATCATTCTTCATTTTGTTATAAACAAAATACAACATAATGAAAATACAACTTACAACTAAGAGAACCGTTGTCGTCGTATTGTAAAAATTATGATAGTCGCTCGCTTTCGTCAAACCATAAATCATAGAAATACTGATTAATCCTAATAAAATAACACCAATCATATCAATAGACTTCTCTTTATTTAAAGGCTTAAAGTTTGGTAAATATTTCATTTGTAAAAGAATCGCAACGATGACCACGATAACATTAATAAAAAACATCCAACGCCAAGACACAAAATGAATGATAACACCACCGATTACTGGTCCTAAAATAGGTCCAAAAATCATAGGTGTACTTACAATTGCCATTACTTTTCCAATATGGTCTTGACCTGTTGTCTTAATCAATAATGTAAACATTAACGTTGTAATAACGCCTGCAGACATACCTTGAATAATTCTAAATATAATAAAGCTCTCAACATTCCAACTGATACCAGCTAAAACTGATGTCATACCAAATAGTATCGAAGCAGAAATAAATACGTACTTTCCATTATATTGATTGACCAACCACCCTGCTATTGGAATAATTAACGCTAGTGCAAGAACATAACCTGTTATTCCCCACTGTACGATATCGAGCGTTGTACCAAATGTATGATTTAACTGTTTAATTGCTATATTAATCATTGTTGAATCTAACATAGGTGCTATAGCCCCTAATGCAATTGCCCAAGCAGCAATCATTATTTCTCTTGAAACTTGACGTTCATTAACTTTCGACATTAGAATCCTCCTGTATATTGTTTCCATGTCAACAAAATATACACCTTTTTTGTTTCCTTGTCAACAAAATATAAAAAAGAGCGGAATAAAATTCGCTACGAATTCATTATTCCACTCTAACAATTAAAGCGTACGTTGTTGCTGTTCTATAAGTTGGTCTAAATGGTCATTATATCTTTCTATAAACGTCATCATATTTTTAAATTCATCTTCAGTCATACTATCAAAAACCGTTTGATCTCTATCTTGAAATGTTTCATGTAGTTCAGCGTGAATGCGATAGACTTTCTCACCTTCATGAGTCAACTTAAAATAAATTTCCTTTTTATTATCTTCACTTTTAAAACTTTCAATTAATCCTTTTTGTTGCAATCGCTTAGTTAATTTACTAATAGCACCTCTCGTCATAAATAACTTATGCGCTAAATACCTTACATTAGGTTTCTGATATTCTTTGATCGCTTCAATACAATGGACTTCCGAAGGCTTATATCCTTTAAGCGCTTGTTCCATTTTATCTTTATTTAACCAACCTATTTTGTTAAATAAATCTCTAAAGCTATTCATTAATATTTCTTCTTTATTATTAGTCATTTCATCACTTCTTTATGTTCTTATAGTATATTCATTATAACTATATTTGAATAACATTTCATAAAATAAGGGCAAGTAGCATCATCGTAAATACCGTGCTACATTGCCCATTCACTTAAAATGCTTATTTATAATTAAGCATGAAATATTTTTTCTTACCACGACGAATAATTGTGAATTCATTATCAATTTTATCATCGTCACTTAATTCAAAGTCCACGTTTTGTTGTCTCTCACCATTAATATAAATCGCACCGTTATTAACATCTTCGCGTGCTTGACGTTTAGATGATGCAATTCCTGTTTCAATTAATGCGTCAATGATGTTTGTAGTTTCAGTTGATAATTCAACTTGTGGTACATCTTTGAAACCTTCTTTTAATTCTTTACCTGATAATGATTTTAAATCACCGCTAAATAACGCTTGAGAAATACGAATAGCATCATTTAATGCTTCTTTTCCGTGGATAAATTCTGTCACGCTTTCTGCTAATGCTTTTTGTGCTTCTCTTAAATGAGGTTGTTCATTTTTAGATTGTTCTAAACGATCAATTTCATCTTTATCTAGGAATGTAAAGTATTTTAGGAACTTAATGACATCATCATCTGATTGATTAATCCAAAATTGATAAAATTCGTATGGACTTGTTTTATCAGCATCTAACCAAACTGCACCTGATTCTGACTTACCAAATTTCTTACCATCCGATTTCGTCACTAATGGAATAGTTAAGCCATAAGCTTCAGTTTGACCATACATACGACGCATTAATTCAATACCACTTGTGATATTTCCCCATTGGTCAGAACCACCTACTTGCAGTTTACAATTTAATTCACGATTTAAATGGCCGAAATCAATTGCTTGTAGTATCGTATATGTGAACTCAGTGTATGAAATACCATTTTCAAGACGAGATTGTATTGAATCTTTACCTAACATATAGTTCACACCTACGTGCTTACCATAATCTCTTAAGAAATCGATTAATGAAATTTGATTTAACCAATCTTTATTATTAACGAGTACCGCACCTTTGTCAGAACCAAATTCAAATAATTTATGCATTTGATCACTAATACCTTTAACATTAGCTTCTACTTGGTCTTCAGTTTGTAACACACGCTCTTCAGATTTCCCAGATGGGTCACCAATCATACCTGTTCCACCACCAATTAATACAATTGGTTTATGACCATGTTCTTGGAAACGACGTAAAGTCATAAATGGTAATAAATGGCCGATATGTAAACTATCGGCTGTTGGATCAGCACCACAATATAATGAAATTTGTTCTTTATTTAACAGTTCTTCAATCGCTTTTTCATCAGTTTGTTGATAAATTAAGCCTCTCCATTGTAGTTCTTCAATTAATGCATTAGTCATAATGTATTCCTCCTATATATATATTGATTTTTTAATCATTGATGATTGACACTCTATTTAAGGTAAAATAAAAAGCACCCTTACACATACAACATGTAAGGGCGCTTGAGCACGTTACCACCATACTTAAATAGCGAATAGCTATTCACTTTATCAATGATACGTTCATTAATAAAACGTTGGATAATTTATAATAAGGTGTATTCATATAAGCGTAATTATTAGTTCACAGCAACCACTAACTCTCTGAAAATCACAAATATATTACTTGTCCTCATATCCAATAGATATTGAATTGTAATTAATTATAAGTATAAAAAATATAAAAGTCAAATAAGCGAATATGATATACTATACTTAAATTTTAGGAGGTTTAAGATGAAAAGGATGGCAACCAACACAAATAGAGACTCAAAGTTTAATACATTTGAAAAATCCTACAAAAAAGTAAAACATGTCATTGTAGGCTTATTTAGTGTTGGTTTATTGGTGAGTATGATTGGATTTATAGGAACAGTCATCTACTTTAATCACTTAACACATGAATCATCTCAAATAAGTGATCGTGAATTACAACAAAAAGTACTTCACTTTGCCGGTGATGATTTAATTAATCATAATAATTCTAATGTGTTAGAGGAATATGACAAATCCGAAAATTCTCTTATCGTTGGTCCAACACACGTTAATCCAAATGTTATCAAAGCACTAACCTCTTCAGAAGATACGATGTTCTTCAAACATAATGGTATTTTGCCGAAAGCGCTCGTACGTGCAATGATTCAAGATGTATTTGATCTTGATCAAAGTTCTGGTGGTAGTACAATAACCCAACAACTAGTTAAAAATCAGGTATTATCAAGTAAAAAAACATATAGTCGTAAAGCAAACGAACTTATATTGGCAATGCGTTTAGAAAAATTATTATCAAAGAATGAGATTATTTATACATATTTAAATATTGTACCTTTTGGTAGAGATTATGAAGGCAATAATATCACAGGTATCGCATCAGCGTCATACAGCTTATTTGGTATACCCCCGAAAGACTTAAACATTGCCCAATCTGCTTATCTTATTGGCTTATTACAGAGTCCTTATGTTTATACGCCTTATGAAGAAAATGGTGAATTAAAACCATATAAAGCGGTTAAAATTAGTGTCGATCGTCAACATTATGTGTTAAAGCGCATGCTCGTTGAAGGTGTGATTAACAAAGAAGAATATCGTCATGCCAAGCGATATCATATCTACCATCATTTATTAACCAATCCAGAATTAACAAATAATCAACCTGCATAATTTCATCTTAACTATAGAGTAGTTTTATTATATACATTTTATTTTCATACATTGCTCAATAAAAAAGAGTCTGGGACATAATTCCTAGAGAAATAGCCAGTAAATGAGTTTTAACAAATTCATTTACTGGCTTCTTTATTTACAATACTCCGTATT